>JASLBX010000369.1 GCA_030146385.1 Jiangellaceae bacterium
GACGTGCAGACCCTCGAGACCACGGCGTCCGGCTATCTCGGAGGAATGCCGCTACGCATCCTGACCGGCTACCGGCCCGAGTTGATCAGCGACGACCTCGGTCTGCGACCGGTCCCGGACGATCAAGTCGTGCTCGTCGACGCCCGCGATCTAGACCCGCCCGAGGCGGCGTTCCTGACCACCTCGGGGATCCGCCGGCTGGAGGTCGACGATCTTGTCGCCGACGTCCTGCCCGACGGTCCGCTGTACCTGCACCTCGACTTCGATGTCGTGACGCCGGACGAACTGCCCGGTCTGCTGTTCCCCGCGGCGGGTGGCCCCGGGATCGGTGCCGTCGGAGCAGCCATCGGCCGCGTCATGGCAGCCGGCACGGTCGCCGCCGTCGGCATCGGATGCACCTGGCACCCAGGACACGGCAACGGAGCGAGCATCCAGCCCTACCTGGACGAGGCAGGAGTCGTCTGACCGCCGGCCGACCGTCAGCTCGGCGGCGGCTCGGCGCCCTGGCGCAGCAGGCCGTACGTCACCCCGTCCACCAAGGCTTCCCATGAGGCTTCGATGATGTTGGCACCGACGCCTACCGTCTCCCAGGAAGTCTTGCCGTCCGTGAACTCGGTCAACACGCGAGTGATGGCGTCCGTACCGTGCGCGGCGTCCAGGATGCGGACCTTGAAGTCGATGAGCTCCAGCTTGTCGATCTCCGGGTAGAGCGTGCCGATCGCGGTTCGTAGCGCATGGTCGAGGGCGTTGACCGGGCCGTTGCCCTCTCCGGTGACGACGGCCCGCTCTCCCCCGGCACGAAGCTTGACCGTCGCCTCTCCGGGCGCCGCCCCCTTCGGGCTCGACTCCACGATGACCCGCCAGCTCTCCACCTCGAAGAACTGTGGGCGCACACCGTCGACTTCCTCCTGCAGCAGCAGCTCGAAGGACGCGTCCGCGGCCTCGAAGGTGTAGCCCCGGGCCTCGAGGTCCTTCACCCGGTGAGTCACCTTGCTGACCAGCTCGCGGTCCTGGGACAGCTCGTAGCCGAGCTCGCGCCCCTTCAGCTCGATGCTGGCGCGCCCGGCCATGTCGGACACCAGCATCCGCATGTCGTTGCCGACGGCGGACGGATCGGCGTGCTGGTACAGGTCGGGGTCGACCTTGATCGCGCTGGCGTGCAAGCCGGCTTTGTGCGTGAAGGCGCTCGCGCCGACGTAGGGCTGGCGCGAGTACGGGACGATGTTGGTGACCTCGGACACCGCGTGTGCGATGCGGGTGGCCTCGCGCAGCGCGTCGTCCGGGACGACTGCATGGCCCCGCTTGAGCTGCAGGTTCGCCACGACGGAGATCAGATCGGCGTTGCCGGTGCGCTCGCCGTAGCCGTTGAGCGTCCCCTGAACGTGGGTGGCCCCCGCGTCGACGGCCGCGACCGAGTTGGCCACCGCGCAGCCGGTGTCGTTGTGGCAGTGGATGCCGAGCCGCACGCCCGCCGAGTCGGCGACGGCGGCGACGATCTCGCGCACGTCGTCCGGCAGCAGTCCGCCGTTGGTGTCGCAGAGTGCGGCAAGCTCGGCTCCGGCGTCGGCGGCCGTCCGGACGACCTCGAGCGCGTACGCGGGGTCGCGGCGGTACCCGTCGAAGAAGTGCTCGGCGTCCAGGAAGACCCGGCGGCCGTGCTCCACGAGGAACGAGACCGTGTCGCGGATCATGGCCAGGTTCTCGTCGAGCGTGGTCTTGAGCGCCCGCTCGACGTGTCCCGTGTGACTCTTGGCCACCAGCGTCACCACCGGCGTCTCGGCGTCGAGCAACGCCCGGACCAGCGGGTCGTCCTCGACCCGGACGTTGGCCCGCCGCGTCGCGCCGAACGCCGCCAGCTGAGCGTGCTTGAGCGAGAGCTCGGTGCGTGCCCGCCGGAAGAACTCGGTGTCCTTCGGATTGGCGCCCGGCCAGCCGCCCTCGATGAACCCGACACCAAGCTCGTCGATGTGCTGCGCGATGGAGAGCTTGTCGTGCACCGACAGCGACAGGCCTTCCTGCTGGGCGCCGTCGCGCAGCGTGGTGTCGTACACGTGGAACTGGTCCGGGCTCATCTCACGGTTCCCCTTACAACGGCCATTTCGTCCCCACAAACAAAAAGGACCCGTCGCGATGTGCGAACGGGTCTGCGCGCCTGGCGTGGTGCTGGTGCCTGGCGCGCCTACGTAATGATCACGCAGAAGTACATCGGGCACAACGATGCCATATGATCGGCAGCTTATGAGAACTGAATCCCACATGGTGGACGTCCGCCCCATCACCGAAGGCGACGCCGTCGTCGTCCAGGCCCTGCTCGCCGAGACGTGGGGCTCGCCGAAGGTAGCTGGTCATGGCGTTCTGTACGACGCGTCCACGCTGCCCGGCCTGATCTCCTACGTGGCGGGACAGCCCATCGGCATGCTCACCTATCACGTCGAAGGCGACAGCTGGGAGATCGTCACGATCAGCTCGTCCGTACGCGAGCGTGGCGTAGGGACGGCGTTGGTGCGCGCCGTTGAAGAGCTCGCGCGGCGCGACGGTGCCTCCCGCCTGTGGCTCATCACCAACGACAACACCATCGCGCTGCGCTTCTACCAGCGGCTCGGCTTCGACCTCGTCGCGCTGCACCGAGACGGGGTAACTCGGGCGCGGGCTGAGCTCAAGCCGGAGATTCCGCTGGAGGTCGACGGCATCCCGCTCCGCCACGAGCTGGAGCTGGAGATGCGTTTCGATTGACCGTCTCTGTCAGCCGGCCCAGATTTCCTCGTCGTCCTCGTTCCAGGCTGGGACGGCCGAAAGGTGGCGCTGCTTGCTCGTGTAGCGCGGTTCGTACGGCACGGTGCCGCGTGGTGCAGAACGCCACATCTCGTTGGAGAGCAAGCTGACCATGAGCTCCTCGGGGGCGATCTTCAACAGGTTCGCCCGCGCCTCCAGGGTGGCGTACAGCGGCTCTGGCATGTCGAGTGAGACGTTGAGCCGGTGCTCGCGCTCGAGAACGTCCGAAATGCCTTCGTACAGGAGATTGACCGCCTCGGCCGGAGACATGCCGACCAGCTCGTCCAGCGGAGGAACCGGCTCGGCGAGCAGGTCGGGAACCTCGGCGAGCGCGCTCAGGACGATGCGGCCAAGATCTTCCTTCGCAGACCATGTGCTGTACCCGTACCGCTGATTGGACTCCAGAGCACGGCGACGGTGCCGGATGAGCACGGCCCGGACCGCCGCGACTCCGGGTTCGTGGCGGGTCAGGTCGGACTTGAGCGGTGTAGTCCGCAGGTGGGATCCCGTAAAGGTGAAAGCGAGCAAACCGCCCGGAGGTACGCCGTCGAGCGTGCCCGCCGGCACCTTCCAGATCTCCTGCCCGTAGCCGTTCACCTGAACGCTGCCGCCGCCCTCGACCGGAATCTCCCCGAGATCCTTGACGACCTGGCGCAGCGGTTCGAGCTCGGGACCCGGCCAGACGTACTGGTCTCCGGCTCGATCGCCGCTGACCCGGTGCGTGAACGTCGCGCCCACGAGCAGCCGCTGCGCGCACGTGTACCTGCCGTCGGGCAGCTGTATGAAGGTGCTCCGGTCGCGCATTGCCTGCGTCACGCTCGTCGACGTGCGAGCAGCCGTGACACCAGCCGCGTACGCGGCTTGATAGATCGTCTCCACGGGCGCGGGCCCGTGCTTGCCGAGGTACTCGGCGCAGAAGGTTGCTATGCGAGACATGCGTCCAGCCTGGCTTGCCGGACCACATGATCGTTTTAGTTATCCACAGGCGCCCGGACGCGCTAGACGATGCGGTGCATCCAGCCGTGCACGTCCTCCGCGCGGCCGTACTGGATGTCGAGCAGCG
>JASLBX010000480.1 GCA_030146385.1 Jiangellaceae bacterium
GGCTCCGGCATGCGGAGGAGCTGACCTCCATCTGGCGCCGGCACGCCATGGAAGTGCAGCGGCTGCACGAGAAGCTTTTCTACCGTCCGCTGCTGACCGCCGTGGCGCGGCTGCCCGGCGAGGAGGCGCGGCTGACACCCGAGGCGGCACGGCAGCGGCTCGAGGCGCTCGGCTACCTGGACCCAGCCGGGGCGCTGCGACATCTGGAGGCGTTGACGCGCGGGGTGTCCCGCCGAGCCGCGATCCAGCGGACGCTCCTCCCCGTGCTGCTGGGCTGGTTCGCGGACGGCCCGGAGCCGGACGCGGGCCTGGCCGGATTCCGGAAGGTCAGCGACGCGCTCGGCGACACGCACTGGTACCTGCGGCTGCTGCGGGACGAGCGGGCCGCGGCCGAGCGGATGGCCAGCGTGCTGGCGTCCGGCAAGTACGCGACCGAGTTGCTGCTCCGCGCGCCCGAGGCGGTTCGGATCTTCGGCGACGACGCAGAACTCGTCCCGCGTCCGCGGGAGCCGCTGGAGAACGAGGCGCTGGCCGGTGTGCGCAGGCACGACGACCCGGTGGCGGCGATTTCCGGACTCCGTGCCATGCGGCGGCGCGAGTTGTTTCGCATCGCGACGGCCAACCTGGTCGGACAGCTGCTGGCCGAGGACGTCGGCGAGGCGTTGACCACCGTCGCCGAGGCCACCCTCGCCGGCGCCCTGGAGACGGCCGTTCGAGCCGTCGAGCTCCACCGTCGTGAGCCGTTGCCCACCCGAGTCTCCGTCATCGCGATGGGCCGGCTGGGCGGCCGCGAGATGGGCTACGCCTCGGACGCCGACGTGTTGTTCGTCCATGAGCCGTTGGACGGCGCCGACGAGCAAGCGGCCACCGAGTGCGCGCTCGCCGTCGCCAACGAGATGCGGCGCCTGCTGGCCCTTCCGTCTCCGGAGCCGGCGTTGACGATCGACCCGAACCTACGTCCCGAAGGACGGCAGGGCCCGTTGGTGCGGACGCTCGCCTCCTACGCGGCCTACTACGACCGCTGGGGCGAGGTGTGGGAGCGGCAGGCACTGCTCCGTGCTGCTCCGTGCTGCGGCGATCCACTGGTCGCGGAACGCTTCATCGAGGTGATCGATCCGCTGCGGTGGCCCGAGGGCGGGCTGACCGAGGCGCAGGTCCGGGAGATCCGCCGGATCAAGGCGCGCGTCGAGTCCGAACGGCTGCCTCGGGGCGTCGACCGGTCGCTTCATCTCAAGCTGGGACCCGGTGGCCTGGCCGACGTGGAGTGGACGGCCCAGCTGATCCAGCTCAGGCACGGGCATGAGGTGCCCGGACTCCGCACCGTGCAGACCAGACGCGCCCTGGACGCGGCGGTGGACGCTGGGCTGCTGGCTGCCGCTGATCGCGACGTGCTCGTCGAGGCGTGGAACGTCGCGAATGCCATCAGGAACGCACTGGTGCTGGCGAGTGGGCGGCCATCGGACGTACTACCGACTGACGTCCGCACGCTGGCCGCCATGTCGCGTGTGCTGGCGTACGGTGCCGGCGAGGTGGCCACGTTTATCGACGACTATCGGCGGCGTGCTCGGCGGGCCCGCGCGGTGGTCGAGCGGGTCTTGTTCCAGACGTAACCGACTGGCCCTTGACCGCACAGGACGTCCGGCACACACTTGGGCGGGACACTGGGACGCCGGTGGTAGTGGCCCGAGAGCAAATCGATAGTGTGCCTGTTCATGATGCTTGCTGGCTGGGTCCCAGTTCTACACACCCGGGAGCATCATGATCGTATCGCTGGATGTCGTGGACGCCATGATCGGGCGTCCCGCGGAGGGCATTCCGGTCACACTTCGGCGTGACGGGGACGACAAGGAGACGCAGCTGCGTTCTCAGCTCACTGACCTCTCGGGAAGGGTGACGTGGCCGGAACCGGGGGAGCGGCGCGGCAAGTACCGGCTCGAGGTCGAGCTGGATCGGTACTACGGGAGCCTGGGCGTGACGCCGTTCCAGTCGAGCGTCCACATGGACTTCCGGGTCTTCCATCCGGACGAGATCGTCAGCCTGCTGTTGATCATTTCCCCGACGTCGAACGTCACGTGCCGTCTGACGACCGACAACGGCTCGTGAGCTGTCAGGCATGGTGTCGACATAGAGGCCGGAATTGACCGACCTCGACTTCCGCCTGCTTGGGCCGCTCAGGGTATTCGTGAGCGGCGAGCCGAAGCATGTCGGAGGTCCGCGGCAGCAGATCGTCCTGACGACGCTGCTGCTGGAGGCCAACCGGGTCGTGCCCCTCGAGCGGCTGATCGAGGCCGTCTGGGGCGAGAACCCGCCGGCGACCGCACGGGCGCAGATCCAGATGGCCGTGTGGCAGTTGCGCCGCCGGTTCGCCGAATGGACCGATGCAGAGCTGATCGTCAGCTATCCGGCCGGCTACGCGATCGAGGTGCCGGGCCCAGCCATCGACGTGCTGCGGTTCGACCAGGCCGTGGCGGCGGGACGGGAGGCTGCCGCGCGAGGTGACATCGCGGCCGCCGTCAAGACGCTGCGGGGCGCGCTCGAGATGTGGCGCGGATCGGCCGCGGCCGGCGTGGACAGCCGCGTGGTGCAGGCCGCCGTGCTGCGCCTGGACGAGCAGCGACTGGGAGTGATCGAGGAGTGCATCGATCTTGAGCTCCGGCTGGGACGCCACCACGAGATCATCGGCGAGTTGAAGGAACTGGTGACGGCATATCCGCTACGGGAGGGCCTGCATGCGCACCTGATGCTCGCGCTGTACCGGGCCGGCCGGCAGGCTGAGGCGCTCGCCGCTTACCGGGAGGCGCGCCGAGTGCTCAGCGAGGAGCTCGGTCTCGACCCCGGCGAGCAGCTCGCGGCCCTCGAGCGGGCGATTCTGACCAACGATCCCGCGCTGAACAAGTCCGACGCCGCGAGCGTCATGCATCCGGTTCCGCGGCAGTTGCCGGCAGCTGTCTCCGATTTCGTCGGACGGGAGGAGATCGCTGATGAGCTGTACGCGCGGCTGACCGATGCCTCCGGTGACCGGGAGCATGGCGTCGAAGTGGTCATCATCAGCGGCGCGGGAGGGATCGGCAAGACTGCACTCGCGCTGCATGTCGCGCACCGCGCCCGCGAGTCGTTCCCCGATGGTCAGCTGTACGCGCGGCTGCGCGGCGTGGACGGGCGTCCCGTCCGGCCGAAGCAAGTGCTCGAGGAGTTCTTGCGTTCCCTCGGGGTGAGCCCGACCGCGTTGCCGGAGCGGCTGGACGAGCTTTCTGCGGAGTACCGCAGCCGGCTGTCCGGCTCTCGCATCCTGGTGGTACTCGACGATGTCGTGACGATCGACCAGATCGAACCACTCGTTCCCGGGGACGCCGGCTGCGCCGTGATCGCGACGAGCAGGAGGGCGCTGGCGGGCGTGCCCGGCGCCCGGCGAGTCGAGCTCGAGGTGCTGGACGTCGACGCCAGTCTGGCACTGCTGTCACGAGTGATCGGGACGGAGCGTGTGAGCTCCGAGCCACAGGCCGCCCAGCGCCTCGCCGAAGCGTGCGCGTGCCTGCCGCTCGCGCTGAGGATCGCCGCCTCGAAGCTGTCGGTGCGTCAGCACTGGACGATCGACCGGATGCTGGACCGGCTGAGCGACGAACAGCGGCTGCTGGACGAGCTGGCGCTGGAGGGGGTGGGCGTCCGGGCGAGCATCGCGTTCTCATACCGGGAGCTGAGCAAGCCGGCGCAGCGGTTGTTGCTGTTGCTGAGCATGCTCGGCGCCACGGACTTTTCCGAATGGGTGGCCGCCCCGCTGCTGGAGACCGACGTCGACGCCGGTGCGGACACGCTTCAGGAGCTCAGTGAAGCGTCCCTCGTCGTCATCGAGGCCACGGTGGGCGGGCAGCCGCGGTATCGCCTTCACGAGCTGGTTCGGATCTTCGCGCAGGAGACGCTCGCCCGCGAGATACCCCTGGAGGAGCGGGTCGAGGCGCAGACGCGGCTGTTGCGAGCGTGGCTGTTCATGGCCCGCGAGGCCCACTCGCGCTCATACGGCGGCGACTACAGCGTGCTGCACGCTGACTGCGAGTTGTGGCCGCTTCCCGGTTGGGTTGTGGACGAGCTGATGGTCAAACCGATGGACTGGTTCGCCGCCGAACATGCCAACTTGGTGACGGCAGTCGAGCTCGCCGCGCAGCTCGGTCAGTCGGACCTCTGCTGGGATCTCGCTATCACATCTGCGACGTTGTTCGAGGCCCGTGGCTACACGGACTCCTGGGCTCGTACACACTCAATC
>JASLBX010000489.1 GCA_030146385.1 Jiangellaceae bacterium
CGGATGTCGAAGTGCTTCACCAAATCCCGCGCAGACAGCGCGGGAGTCGCCTCGGTCATCGTGCTCACTGGCGCTCCTCCAGCTCGGACGCGATGTCCGCGTCCACCGTCGTTGGCTTGAATAGCTCAGTAGCGGTCACTCCGGCCAGCTGATCGCTGAAGTGGCATGCGGCGTGCTGACCACTGACACTGACAGGGTCCAAGCCGGGTTCCAGCTCCCGGCAGATGTCCTGGACCATCGGGCATCGGGGAGCGAATGGGCAACCCGGCGGCAGATTCACCAACGACGGTGGTGTGCCACGAATCGGTGTGAGCTTCGCGCTCCTCGCTTCGTCCATCCGTGGCAGGCTTCCAAGCAACCCCAGCGTGTACGGCATGCGCGGCTCGTAGAAGATCTGGTCCACGGTGCCTGACTCGACGAGCTTCCCGGCGTACATGACGGTCACCCGGTCGACATGGCCGGCGATCACACCGAGGTCGTGCGTGATCAGCACCATCGCGGCCCCGGTTTCCTTGCGTGCTGCCTCCAAGGCCTCGAGGACCTGAGCCTGCACGGTGACATCGAGCGCAGTGGTCGGCTCATCCGCGATGATCACATCCGGATCGTTGGCCATGGCGATCGCGATCACCACACGCTGGCGCATCCCACCGGACATCTCGTGCGGATACGCGTCCACTCGCAATTCGGGCTTTGGGATACCCACGACGTCCAATAGCTCGATGGCGCGGTCCCGGGCGGCCTGCTTGGACACGTCGTGGTGGGCCAGCACGGCCTCGGCCAGCTGGTATCCCACCGTGTACACGGGATTGAGCGACGTCAGCGGATCCTGAAAGATCATCGCGATCTTGCTTCCCCGAATCCGGCTGAGCTGCGCGTCGTCCAACCCCAGCGTCTCCTGCCCCAGCACGCGGGTCGATCCGGTGATTTCAGCCGTCCTCGGCAACAAACCCATCACCGCCAACGAACTCACCGACTTTCCTGACCCCGACTCCCCCACAATTCCCAACGACTCACCGCGCCGGAGCTCGTAGGACACGCCACGGACCGCCCGCACGAGCCCGTCATCGGTCGGGAACGTCACGTTCAGATCCTCAACCTCGAGTACCACGTCGTTGATCGTCATCGCCGCACCATCGCCTGCTTGGGGTCGAGCGCGTCGCGCAACCCGTCACCGATGAAGTTGATGGTCAACACGATCAAGATGATCACCGCGCCGGGAATGTAGAACAGCCATGGCCTCGTCCACACCGCGGGCCGGGCTTGCTCGATGAGAAAGCCCAGCGAGACGTCGGGCGGCTGGATGCCCAGCCCGATGAACGACAGGATTGCCTCGATCAAGATGGCGATCGCGATCACGAGCGTGAAGTCGACGATCAACGCGCTCGACGTATTCGGGATCAGGTGCCGGAAGATGATCCGCCGGTCTGAGGCGCCCATCGCGCGAGCCGCCTCGATGAACTCCTGCTCGCGCAGAGACAGCACCAACCCCCGCACGACCCGCGACGTGTTGAGCCAGGCGAAAGCACCGACAACCAGGGCGACGTGGTACCACAGGGTGGACCCGAGGAAACCGGTGACGACGAGGGCGATGATTAGCAGGGGAACGACGAACAGCAGATCGACGAATCGCATGATCAGGTTGTCGAGCCGGCCGCCGTACAGCCCTGCGATGGCGCCCATCAGCGCCCCGATGCCAGTCGACATCGCGGCCACGGTCAGCCCGACCTTCAGCGACTGCTGGGTGCCGCGCATGATCTGGCCCATGTAGTCGTGGCCCGCGCGGGTGGTGCCGAACGGGTGCTCCAAGCTCGGCGGCTGGTTGCTTGGGATCTCGCGGTAGATCGTGTAGCCATACTTCCAGATCAGCGGACCGATGAACGCGAACCCAACAATGAGGAGGAAGACGACCAGCCCGATCACGGCCAGCCTGTGCCGGAGGAACCGCTGGATGACGATCCGTAACTGGCTGCGCTGCTCGGTCCTGATCGCTTCGGCCTCACTCGCCGACGGCACACTGCTCGGCGGAACACGGGTGAGGTCACTCATAGTCGGATCCTTGGGTCGAGCATGCCATACAACAGATCAGCGATCAGGTTGAAGATGATCAGAATTGCACCGGTCAGCAGCACGACCGCCATCACCGCGTAGACGTCGCGGGAGAAGATCGACTCCACAAGGTAGGTACCAAGACCGCGCCATCGGAAAACGACCTCTGTGACGACCGCTCCGGACAGGAATCCCGCGGTAGCCAAGGTACCCAGCGTCACCACCGGGATCAGTGCCGTTCGCAGCGCGTGCCGCCGCATGACCACCCGATTGGGCAAACCCTTGGCGCGAGCCAGCCGGATGTAGTCGCTGTTCAGCACCTCGAGCATCGACGCCCGCTGGAACCGGCTGATGGCCGCGTACCCATTGATGACCAGCGCCAGAGTGGGCAACATCAAATGACCGGCAATGTCACCGACCTTCTCGAAGAAGCCCATCCGGTCGTAGCCCGGTGACGTGGCCGCTACCGTGTAGAAGATCGTCGATCCGACGCGCTGGTTTACCCACACGCCAGTCTCCTTCAGCAGGGCAGCGATCCAAAAGATCGGCATTGCCAGGCCGATGAAGGCGAACAACGTCAACGCGTGGTCGATCTTGGAGTACTGCCTTATCGCGCTGACCACACCGGTGAACACGGCCGCGGCGAACGACAGCACGATGGCGGCGGCCACGAGCCGGACGGTGATGATGAATCGGTCACCGAGTTCGGTCGCGATCGGGGTCCCCGACAGCGCCGGCCCCCACTTGCCCTGGAGCAAGCCGATGTCGCCGTTGGTAGCGCCCCAGCCGGTAAGCCAAAACCAGTATCGTTCGGGCGTTGAGCGGTCCAGGTAAAGCGCCTGCCGCCGCGCTTCGATTGTCTCTTGGGGCACCGGCGGAATCCGGAGGCGCAACTCCGCGAGCGGGTCTCCCGTGAGGTCGACCAGCACGAAGACCACAAAGGTCGCCGCGGCCAACACCACGGCCGAAGCCGCCAGCCGCCGGATCGTGTATACGAGCATGGCAGTCCTTCAGGCGTCGTAGCTCCGAAGGTGAGCCTCGACCCCCGGGCGTAATCCACGCCCGGGGCCAAGGCGCTCCCACCTCCGGGACGGCGCTTTGGTCGAAGTGAGTAGTCAGCTCACTCGGCCGTCGCCACGGTGCCCCACTCGTCCATGTTGTAGAACGAACGGAAGCTGTACGCGGAGTTGTGGTTGTCGCGGACGTTGGCGTACTGGTCCGACACAAACATGAAGTCCAGCG
>JASLBX010000377.1 GCA_030146385.1 Jiangellaceae bacterium
CCCATCGACCCGATCGCCACGATTCTGATCACAGCGCCGCTGATGTTCCTGCTCGGGGCGGCCTTGCACTGGGTGTACGACCGCACCGGGTTGACCGAGTTCACCTCGCTGCTCGTGAGCTTCGGAGTGATGATCATCATCATTCAGGTGGTCCACAACGTATGGACGGCCGACTTCAGGCGGATGGACCCGGCAGTGAACACCTACGGGACCCGTTCGTGGTTCGTGGGCTCATTCGTGTTACCGATGCCCAGGCTGATCGCGTTCATCCTGGGTATCGCGGTCATCGTTGGAGCGTGGCTGCTGCTGCAGCGCACCTTCGTCGGCCGGGCACTGCGCGCCTTCGCCGAAGACCGTGACGTGGCCGCTGCGTTCGGCATCGATCACCGCCGGCTGGGCATGGTGCTAGCCGGCGCGTCGGGTGCGACCGCGGCGATCGCCGGCATGCTGTGGGCATTGAGCTTCACGCTCGTTCCCGACGCCCCATTCGAGTGGATCGGGATTGTGTTCGCCGTCGTCATCCTGGGTGGCATCGGCCAAGTGCTCGGCACGCTGGCCGCCGGGCTCCTCGTCGGCGCCCTGTACAACATTGCGGCGGTGCTGTGGGAGGCCACCGCATCGCTGCTGGTCGTGTTCTTGGCGATCGTGCTGGCGTTGCTGTTGCGCCCAGAGGGGCTGTTCATCAGGCGGGCCGGGACGGGTCGACGCAGGTTCTGGGCGAGAACGGCCGGTGCCGGCAAATCAGGCTCCGGCGAGGAGCACGAGGTGACCGCCCGATGAAGCGGCGAGGCTTGATCGGCTTTCCGGTAGCGCTGCTGGCCCTCGCTGCCCTGGCGGTGTTCCAGGACACGCTCGGCATCTCCCTCTTCTACGTCGCGTTCCTGGCCACCGTGTTCTTCTGGGTTGCGCAGGCCACCAGCTGGAACATCCTGTCCGGCTACTCCGGCTATTTCAGCTTCGGGCAAGGCGCGTTCGTCGGCGTCGGCGTCTACACCACCGCGGTACTGACGTCTAAACACGGGTGGAGCTTCTACCTCACTCTGCCGCTGGCCATCGTGTTGTCCACGCTGTTGGCCCTCGGCATCGGCGCGCTGGCGTTCCGGCTGGGAGCGTTCCGCGGCGCCACGTTCGCGCTCCTCACCCTCGCGGTGCCGTTCATCCTGGCCTCGGTAGCCCGCCTCACCAGCCAGATCGACGGCGGTCAAGGGGTTGCGGTGCCGGTTCCTGACGTCCCGGAGCCGCTGGTGTTCCAGCAGCTGTTGTACCTGGTGATGCTCGTCATCGCGATCAGCGCGGTTGCCGCCGCCTACGCGATCCAGAACTCCCGTTTCGGGTGGGCGCTTGCCGCCATCCGCGACAACGAGGACGTCGCCGAGGCGCTGGGCGTGGCCACCTTCCGGTGGAAGATGTTCGCGATCGCCGTGACCGGCGCCATCGGCGGGGTCGCCGGCAGCGCGTGGGCGCTTCAGTTCGGCTTCGTCCAGGTCGAGGTCATATTCGGACTGACCGTTCCCCTGTTCGTCATCGTGATGAGCGTGCTGGGCGGCCGCACACACTGGCTCGGCCCGGTGCTCGGAGCCGCCGTCATCGTGCTCCTACAGGATCGCCTCGCCGGTGGCGGGTTCGAAAGCTGGCGCCTGATCATCTTCGGCGGGTTGCTTGCCGCGATGGTGATCTTTGCCCCGGAGGGCTTGTGGGCACGGCTCCGGGCCCGGCCGCGGACGACCGGGCTCACAGGCACGGCGGCATTGCTTGTGTTGTTCGTCGCCGGTGTGGCCGACCTGTTTGACCGGATTGCGCTAGCAATGCTGGCCACCGCGGTGGTGGCATTCTGGCCACGGCTCTTAATTCCTGTCTCCGTGCGCCGTCCATCCACGGCCGTGTCGACCGAGCCGGGACGGGACGCTCCGGAGAGCGGGGCGCCCGAACCACAACCGACGGCACCCGCAGCCGACACACCGGGGAACGGTGTGACCGGGGTGTCTGCTGGCTCGGACGCTCCCGTAGCAGTCGAGTGTCGCGATCTTGCTCGGCACTTCGGTGGTGTCCGCGCCCTGGACGGGCTAAACCTGCAGATCCGGCAGGGCGAGCTGGTCGGTCTGATCGGACCCAACGGATCCGGGAAGACCACGCTGGTCAACCTCTTGTCCGGAGCGGTGCGGCCCACTCGGGGCAGCATCCACGTGGCCGGACGTGACGTCACCCGGCTACCTCCGCATGCGATCAACCATGCCGGCGTAGCCCGCACCTACCAGATCCCCCGGCCGTTCGAATCGATGACGCTGCACAACAACGTCGCGATGGCAATCATGTTCGGCCGCAAGCCGCACAGCCTTGCTGAGGCACGGGTTCGGGCCACCGAGTACCTGGAGTTCGTCGGCCTCGATCAGCACGCCTCAGCTCGTCCAGTGGACATCAACCTGCACCAGCGGCAGCTGCTGGAAATGGCCCGGGCCCTCGCTACCGATCCGAAGGTGTTGCTGCTCGACGAGTCCCTGGCTGGTTTGAACCCGGCCGAGATCGACAACGCCGTCGAGGTCGTGCGGCGCATTCACGCCTCCGGTATCACGATCGTGATCGTCGAGCACCTCCTTCGGGTGGTCAACCAGTTGGCCGAGCGGGTGATCGTCCTGAACCGTGGCCGCCTGCTGGCCGACGGGGACGCACAGACCGTCATGCGCGACCCCGCAGTGGTCAACGTCTACCTGGGCAAGAGCGGTCGAATAGTTCCGGCGAGCGACGCGGGGAGCGAGCATGCTTGAGATTCGCACGCTGGACGCGTTCCACGGCCATGCGCAGGCGTTGTGGGACGTGAACCTGGACGTGGGCGACGCAGAGATCGTCAGCGTGATGGGCCCGAACGGTGCCGGCAAGTCCACCCTGGTCATGGCCATCGCAGGTCTGCTCCGCTCGATTCGCGGTCAGATCGCATTGGACGGTGTCGACCTCGTGCACGTCCCGTCGGCGCGGGTTTGCTCACATGGCGTCGCGATCGTGCCGGAGGGGCGGCGAGTGTTTGCGCAGATGTCGGTGCGCGACAACCTGCTGCTCGGAGCGCACCGCCGGGGCGCCCGTGCCGAGTACGCGCAGACGCTCGCCCGCGTCGAGACGCTCTTTCCCCGCCTCGCCGACAGGTCTCGCCAGTTGGCGGCCACCCTGTCCGGGGGTGAGCAGCAGATGCTCGCGATCGGTCGAGCGCTGATGGCTCGGCCTCGTCTGCTGCTGCTCGACGAGCCGTCGCTGGGCCTGGCCCCGGTAGTGATGGACGAGGTGTTCGACGCCATCACCACCATCCGGGCCGACGGTGTGAGCGTGCTGCTGGTCGAGCAAGACGTCGAGCGGGCGTTGGAGATCTCCGACCGCGGCTACCTGCTCAGCGAGGGCCGCATCGTCACCGCCGGCACATCGGATCAGCTTCGCGGCAATGCCGACGTACGCCGCAGCGTGCTTGGCCTGTGAGTCTGACCCTCGCGATCTTTCGACAATCCACAGCGTATGACGTTGTGGATTGTCGAAAGATCGGATTATGGCGGAAGCAGGGTGCCCGGCGACAGGATCCCGTTGGGGTCGAGCGCGTTCTTGATCGCTCGCATCGCGGCGATATCGGCCTCTGACCGCTGCAGCGACAGCCATTGGCGCTTGAGCCGCCCGACGCCGTGCTCGGCGCTGATGCTGCCACCATGCTCGACGACCAGCCGCAGTGCGGCGTCCATGGCCTCGTCCGCCACGTCTTCAGGGATGCCGATCAGGTTCACGTGAGCGTTTCCCTCGGCGAGATGCCCGAAGGACACGACGAGCGCGCCGGGCCACCGATCGACCAACGCACGCAAAGCCGCGTCGAAGCCGGCTTGGCGGCGGATAGGTAGCGACACGTCAAGCTTGATCGCCGGCATTCCTGCCGCGAGTCCGGCCGCCCGGACAGCCTCGGTGAAGTTCTCCCGGTACGCCCAGAGTCGCTTCGCCCGCCCGGCCTCGATCGTTGCGTCCCCAACGATCTTTTCCAGGTCGGTGAGGGCGGACGCAAGCGCGGCGTCGGTCGTCCCGGACACCTCGATCAACAGATACACCGGATAGCTGACGTCGAACAGGGTGCGGAGGCCGGTGTGCTCCCGGACCAGCTCCAACCCAGCGGAATGGAAAAACTCCGCCGCCTCAAACGTGATGCCCGCTCGACGAACGCCCGAGACGACTGCATGGGCGTCGTCGATCGACGAGACACCGATGATGGCCGCCCACACGTCCCGAGGTGGCTCGGTTAGTCGCAGCAGCGCCTTCGTGATGATCCCGAGCGTGCCCTCACTTCCAGCGAACAGCCGAGGCAGGTCGTACCCCACGTTGTCCTTGACGAGGCCCGACCATCGCCGCACCACGGAGCCGTCAGCCAGCACGACCTCAGCACCGAGCAACAGGCTCCGGGTCGAGCCATGCTGGATCACTCGCAACCCACCCGCGTTGGTCGCCACCACCCCGCCGATGGTGGCCGAGTCGCGCGCGGCCATGTCGATTCCCAGCATGAGACCTTCGGCAGCAGCCGCGTTCTGGGCGGCCGCCAGCGTTACGCCCGCACCTGCGCCGAGCGTGCGCTCAACCGGGTCGACCAACTCCACCTCGTCCAGCCGTCGCAGGCTCAGCAACACCTCGCCGTCATGCGGTACGGAGGCTCCGACCAGTCCCGTGTTGCCGCCCTGCGGGACGATCGCCACGCCCGCCTCCGCGCACGCTCTGACGACTTCGGCGACCTCTTCGGTTGACCCGGGACGAACGACCGCGGACGTCCGGCCATGCCAACGTCCTGTCCAGTCCGTCACATAGCCCTCGGTGAGGCCCGGATCGCTGAGCACGTGCGCCGAGCCAACGATCTCCGCCAGCCGATCGACGAGCTTCACGCCACCAGGATCCCGCGCGCGGTCAGCTCGTCCGTGGTCTTGGTGGTGAACAGCCAGTCGCGGAACTCCGGGCTTGGTGCGAGGTCCGGTTGCGAGCTCAGCGATCCACGCTCAACGCGGTAGAACCGGTACCCGTGCGGGGCCAACGCGGCCTGCACCGCGGCGGTGTTCGACTCCTGCAGAATCTCGCACAGGATGTCCGGCCGGTGGGACGCCAGGAACGACTGCGCGTGCTCCAGCACCACGTCCTCGGTGCCCTCGACATCGATCTTGACGACGGCGGGCGGCGGCACTTCGGCTTCGGCCACGAACGCGTCGAGCGACCGGACGTCGACCGGCACACCGTTCGCGAAGTGCAGCTTCGTGGAGTAGAAGTCCGGCAGCGCCGACCCTCCTCGGCCCGGGGCGATCGTCACCGTGTCGCCGTCCTTACCAACGCCCAGGGCATGCACGGTGACGCGTCCGGTGAGGCCGTTGGCGGCAACGTTCTCCTGCGCCGCCGCAGCCACCTCGGGGACGACCTCGAAGGCGTGCACCCGGGCGTCGGGCGCCACTCGGGCCGCCAGCAGCGAGAAGACCCCGGTGTAGGCGCCGATGTCCAGGACGAGCCGGACGTCCCGGGCAAGCGCGGCGAACAAGTCCAACGCGAACTGGTCCTCGACGCGTGGCCGCTGGCCCCGGCCCCAGTAGAGCTCCTTGGCCACGATGCACCGGTCGGGGCGGAGCATCACGAACGTGATGCCGGACATCTGGGCCGTCACGTGGCTCAGCCGGGCAGGGGCCGGCAGGCGCTCGCGGTGGATCCGGTCGCCGAGGAGGGCGGCTCCCCCGCGCATCAGCGTATGGACGCCCGGCTGGGCGAGCGCGCGCTTGACGAGCGGCTTGGCTCCGTACCAGCTCTGCCGGCGATTCCGGGCGCTGTGCAGGAAGTCTGGTCCATCCGAAGCCATCGCCTGCAACACTAGCGGGCTTACGGGTCGAGCGGTCCGCTGAAACAGTCCCGGATGCTTTCC
>JASLBX010000531.1 GCA_030146385.1 Jiangellaceae bacterium
GCTGGTGGCTGCTCGCGCTGCTGCTCGCCGGTGCCGTGTGGCTGGCCTACCAGCACGCATACGGACCACGCGTGTCGGTTCCTGCCGGGCTTGCCACCTTCGCGCTCGGGGCCGCGCTGCTCATCGGATACGGCCGGGCCACGGTCGCGGTCGAGCCGGACAGCCTGGTGGCCGGCCGGGCACGGCTCCCACTGTGGGCCGTCGGCGAGGTGGAGGCGCTGGACGCCGAGGCGGCACGCAGAGCCCGCGGGCCGGAAGCCGACCCGCGGGCTTATCTGCTGCTTCGCTCCTACATTCGTGGAGCCGTTCGAGTTGTCGTCGAGGACCCTGCTGACCCGGTGCCGTACTGGTACGTCTCGTCGCGGCGGCCAGAGCAGCTGACGGCCGCGCTGCGCGCCGCCGTCCAGTCCGCTCGCGCCGGACAGTAGCCGGCTACTAACCGACCAGTAGCAGGTCAGGCCGCGCAGTCGCGGCAGATCAACCGGCCCTTCTTCTCGCTCGCGAGCTGGCTCCGGTGGTGCACCAGGAAGCAACTCGAGCAGGTGAACTCGTCGGACTGCCGCGGCATAACGCGGACCGAGAGCTCCTCGTTGGACAGGTCCGCTCCCGGGAGCTCGAGGCCTTCGGCCAGGTCAGCCTCGTCGACGTCGACAGTGCCGGACGAGGTGTCCATCCGGCGGTTCTTCAGCTCCTCGATCGAGTCCTCGGACAGTTCGTCGTCGGTCTTGCGAGGGGCGTCGTAATCGGTAGCCATTCGTTCGTTCCCCTTTGTACGGGCATGCGTCGTCGTTCTAGTCCGGTCCGGGTTATGACCGTGACCCTCGTAACGCATGACGGCCGCAAGTTGTGCCCGATCCGAGTCGGGAATTCTGCCGTATCCACGATCGCAGCCGGCGATCGCCTCGCCGACTTCGCCTCAGATCCTCCTCAAAGCATCGTTATGGCTGGTCAACGGGCATGCGTTTCCACCCACAGCGCAGTTCAAACGTCACTGTCGGGGCGGAGCGGTGCCAACAAATCGTGCAGCGCGGGGAATAAGGCCGGGCCAGCGGCAATCACCAGGTCAGGCCCAGCCTCCGCTCCGGCCAGCCCGCCGACGACGGCTCCGGATTCCTCGGCGATGAGCGCCCCGGCCGCCAGATCCCACGATCCCAGGCCTCGCTCGTAGTAGCCATCCACCCGCCCCATGGCCACTGCGCACAGATCCAGGGACGCCGCGCCCGCGCGCCGGATGTCGCGGACGGACGGCAGGATCTGCTGCAGGATCGCCGCCTGCCGGGCACGGCGGCTCGCGTCGTAACCGAAGCCGGTCGCCACGAGCGCCAACTCCAGACGGTCGCAGCCGGAGTCCCGGACGGGATCTCCGTTGAGGTACGCCCCGCCGCCGCGGATCGCAGTCCAGGTCTCGCCACTAACCGGATTGTGGACGACACCCGCCACCATGTCACCGTCGTGCTGGGCCGCGATCGACACCGCATACTGCGGGATCCCGTACAGGTAGTTCACCGTCCCGTCGATGGGGTCGACCAGCCACCGCACTCCCGACCCGCCGTCCGACGAGCCGCCTTCCTCGCCGAGGATGGCGTCCTCGGGCCGGGCGGACAGCAGACGGTCTCGGATCAGCTTCTCGGCCGCCGTGTCCGACTCGGTGACGACGTCCGTGGGGGTGGTCTTTGTGGCCGAGACCGCCATCCGGACGACCGCGTCACGGCGGTCACGGATCAGATCGCCGGCCTCGCGGGCGGTCTCGACGGCAAGCTGCAGCAGGGTTGTCGGATCGGTCACCCTGCCAAGCTATCCGACCCGCAGAGGGCGGGACGCGGGCCGCGCAGGTTCGGGCAGCACCCGGCCGGACACACGTCGTGGGACGGGCCAGGCGGCCCGACGCTCGCCCGGGCCGGCCGCTCGCCGCGCTCGACGGCCGCCCGTTCCACGAACAGATCGCGGATTGCCGCGACGAACGCCGGATGGGTACCGGCGGTAGCCGCTCGTGCGGCGGGGATGCCGAGCCGGGCCGCAGTCTCCATTGCCTCGGTGTCCAGGTCGAAAACCACCTCCATGTGATCGGACACAAAACCGATCGGCGCAAGCACCACAGCTCGGGTGCCCTCGGCAGCCAGCCGCTCGAGGTGGTCGTTGACGTCCGGCTCCAGCCACGGAACGTGCGGCGAGCCGCTGCGCGAGCAGTAGACCAGGTCGTACTCATACAGCACACCCTTGCGATCAGCCACGCCGGACGTCACCGTCGCCGCGACCGTCTCGTGCTGTGCCACGTACGCACCCCCGGTCGGACCTGAGGTGTCGGCCATCGCGGTCGGTATTGAATGCGTGACGTACACGAGCCTGGCCTCGGGGGCGACATCGCCGGGAAGCTGCTTGAGCGCCGCCTGCACCCCGTCGACGTTCGCCGCCACGAATCCCGGGTGGTCGAAGTAGTGCCGGATCCGGTCGATGCGCGGCGCGCCGGGGCCCACCGCCGCCACTGCCGTCGCCAGGTCCTCGCGGTACTGGCGGCAGCCGGAGTAGGACGAGTACGCACTGGTGACGAAGGCCGCCGCCCGCGTGATCCCGTCGTCGCGCATCCGGGCCAGCTCGTCGGCCAGGTACGGGTCCCAGTTCCGGTTTCCCCAGTAAATGGGGACGTCGATCGCGGCGCCCGCCAGTTCGTCCTTCAGGGCGGCGATGAGCGAGCGGTTCTGGTCGTTGATCGGACTGCGCCCGCCGAACGAGTAGTAGTGTTCAGCGACCTCTTCGAGCCGGGCGCGCGGCACATCGCGACCGCGCGTCACGTACTCCAGGAACGGCATGACGTCGGCCGGGGTCTCCGGGCCACCGAAAGAGACGAGAAGGAGCGAGTCGTACGGAGCGGCAGTCACGCTGATAAATCTTGCCAGGTTGTCGGCGCCGCGCCGTAGGCTGGACCGGCCGCTGTCAGCATCGTCACAGTCTGGGAGACCTGTCGTGTTCGGAACCTACGGGGTCGTGTTGCGTACTCCCGGTGCCCGTGCGTTCTCCGTGGCCGGGCTGGTCGCCCGCCTGCCGATGTCGATGCACGCGCTCAGCATCGTGCTGGCGGTCACGCTGTCCGGCGGCAGCTATGCAGCGGCCGGCATCGCGGCCGGCATCGGCACCGGCGCCCACGCGGTCGCGTCCCCGGTGCAGGCCAGGATTGCCGACCGGCTCGGCCAGAGCCGGATGCTCGTGCCCCTGCTCATCGCCCACGGCGTCGCGATCGTTGCCCTCATCGCGGTCGTCGAACGGGTGGCCGCCGGCGAGTTGCCGTTCGGCCTGCTCGCCGCCGCCGCGCTGCTCACGGGCGCGACGTTTCCCCAGTTCGGCGCCCTCGTACGGGCCCGCTGGGCGGGTCTGGACTCAGTCGCCGGCCGCCTGCACACCGCCTATGCATGGGAGTCGGCGCTCGACGAGGTCGCGTTCGTCCTGGGTCCCATCGTGGTCGTGGTGCTCGCCACCAACGTCCACCCGGTGGCCGGCCTGGCTGCGGTCATGGTGCTCACGCTCTCCGGCGGCTTCGTGTACGCCTCGCTTCGAGCCACCGAGCCGCCGATTCGCCCGGCTGTCACCACCGGTCGTCGCGACCGCCTGCC
>JASLBX010000544.1 GCA_030146385.1 Jiangellaceae bacterium
GCCCGAAGCTGGTCACCGAGACGACCCGTCCTGATGGCACCGCCAGCAACGCCGGCAGCAAGCGGTGCGTGAGCACGAAATGACCGAGATGGTTCACTCCGACCTGCATCTCGAAGCCGTCGGCCGTCGTCTGCTTCGGGATACCCATGATCCCTGCGTTGTTTACGAGTACGTCGATGCGCGGGTGCTCTGCCAAGATCGCAGACGCGCAGGCTCGCACGGAATCAAGCGACGCCAGGTCGAGCTCGTACAGCCGAAGTGCCGCGTCCGGGACGTCCGTGGTGATCTCCTGAATCGCGTTGCGCGCCTTGGTCTGATCGCGCGCCGCGATCACGACTGTCGCTCCTTTGCGGGCCAGCTCGCGGGCGACCTCCAGCCCGAGACCGCCGTTCGCGCCGGTCACCACCGCGACCCGCTGGTGCTGGTCCGGTATGTCAGCGGCAGACCACATGAAGCGATTCTTCACCTCGTCCGGCACGAATCAAACCGGCGCATGATCAAGTCGTGAGCGCCTTGCGAGTGGCAGGTACGACTTCTTCCGCGAACCGGCGCAGCTGGTCGTCGCCCTCACCCCAGAAGATGAACGTCTGGCCGCGGAAGTCGGTGGCTAGCGTGGAAAGCTCGTCGACCCACTGGTTCACCGGGCCGCGGAGGAAGCCCTCGGAGGTGCCGTCCGTGATGGTGCCGTTCACGTTGTACACGCGCCGGATTGCCGCGGGGTCGCGTCCGGCCTCGGTGGCGCCCTCGTCGACCCGGTCGTTCATCTCGGCGAGCTTGTCCAACTGGTCGCCACGGATGGACGGCACCCATCCATCCGCCAGCCGTCCAGTCATGCGTAGAGCGCGCGGACCGTTCGCCCCGATCCAGATTCCGATGTCGTGCACCGGCAGCGGACCGGAATGGACGCCGCGGAGGTGGTAGTAGTCACCCTCGTAGCGCAGGCCGCGTGCGCCACTCCATAGCTGCCGGATGACCTCGATCCCCTCGGCGAGCTGGTCGAGCGACTCCCCTGGCGAACGTCTCGTCCCGCCGTACCCCTCGATCGCGTCCCAGAACGCGCCGGCGCCCAGGCCCAGCTCGAACCGTCCGCCGGAAAGCACGTCCAACGACGCCGCGGTCTTGGCCAGGACGCCGGCCGGACGCAGCGGCAGGCTGGCGACGTCCGGGAAGACCCGCAGCGTGCTCGTCCGGGCGAGGATCGCGCTCATCAACGAGAACGTGTCGACGAACCGCCGCTGGTATGGATGGTCCTGGATGCCGACGTAGTCCAGGCCCAGACGTTCCGCCTCGGTTGCCGTCTCGAGCAGCGGATCCGCGGCGTTCGGTATCAGGAAGTACCCGAACGTGACGTCGGGAGCCACCATCGGCTCGACCCCTTTCGCGAGACGCCTTCGTCGGCGGGAACCCGCATCGCCGCCCGCCTATTCCGGGCACGCGCGGCGGCCATGGCCCTCGAGGACCATGACCGGCGGTGGCGCAGCCATCCGCGAAGCGTCACTCGCTGTCGTACTCGTCGTGCCGGCGGATCCAGACCTGCCAAGCGTCACCCTCGTCGCGCCCGTTCGGTGCGCGGTCGAGGATCGGGTAATAGCCCATCAGAAACTCCACTCCGCGGTCCGTCGTCGAGTAAGCGTGATAGGCGGTGCCGCCGTCACGGACGAACGTGTTGAACCCAAACCCCTCACTGATGTAACTAATGATGTCCGTACCTGTCGCGCTGGCGTTGTGCGCAGCGATCGGCGGGAGCGCCGTCTCCATCGTCGGCGTCACGGCCTCGCGGGTTTGTTCCGGCGTGTGTGAGAAGCCGATCTCATAATTGAAGTCATTGGGCGCGGACGAAACCCAGGGGACACTCCAGCCCATGCGCCGCTTGTAGGCCTGCAGCTGCTCCAGCGGTGCTTGTGAGACGAAGATGAACGTCACGTCTCGAGCCCGTAGGTGCGGGAGCACGCCGTTGATGCCGTCGGCCATCGACGAACACGTCGGGCAACCGCCGTCATAGTCCGGTCCGAACATGAAGTGGTAGACGAGCAACTGGGATCGCCCGTCGAAGAGCTCGACGAGAGTCTTCTCTCCCTCGTCCGTGTCGAAGCGATACTCCTTCTCCACCGGCACCCAGGGCAGATCGCGTCGTTGCTGGGCGATCTCGTCGCCGAGCCGGGTGTGCTCCTTTTCGCTGACGAGTAGCTGCTCACGTGCGGCGAGCCACTCTTCACGTGTTCCGATCTTGTGATCAATCACGGTCTCTCCCTCTTCTTGGTTGCAACAACTTGGCTTGGCCGTGCGGTCCGAGGTCACATCGGTGGCGTGAGGCCAGGAACCCACGAGGGCGCGAGGACGATCAGGACTCCAAGTCCGACGATCGCCAGCCCCACCGGCGTATCGATGGCGACTCTCGGGGGCAGGAGCTTCTGAGCGAGGACGAGGACGGCGATCACGGCCATCCAGTTGACGCTCATGACACCGATCGCAACCAGCATCAGCATTAGTCCGATGCTCGAACCGACGCAGTAGAGCCCGAACTGGAACCCGGAGTGGGCGCTCTCGCGGCAGTGCTCGCGGAACTTCCGCTTGAGTGGTGTGAACTCGTAGACACCCGCCGCGATCGCAAGCACGCCCGCGGCGAAGGTCCCGTGCGGCCGGTACACCGCATACACTGCGACGCCGAAGAGTGTCCAGACGATGATGTAGAACCCGATGAACAGCGGCACGCCGCGCATGCGCCCGGTGGCATGAGCGTGTCTCAACACTGCCGGTGCCGCACCCGGCAGCATCATCGCCGCCATCATCACCATCCAGAGCGCGACAAAGAACGCGAACGAGCCGAGCTCGGTCGCAACACCCATATCCATTCCATGCATCTGCCGGACCGCCACGACCCAACAGGCGGCTGCGAGCCCGAGCGTTGCCGTCAGCACCGCCGCCGACACGGCCGTCCCCGGTCTCCCGGTGGCGTGCGGTGCGGTGGGTGTTGTCGACATCTGATTCCTCCGAGTGCAAGCGGTTCGTAGTTCCTACTCGGGTGGACACCGCTGCGACGCGGAACTGGGCGGTCGCGCGGCGCCCACTTCTTGGCGCGGGCGATGTCTACACTCGACCGGGTGCGACAGCCCGGCCGGCCGATGGAACGCAGCGCGAGGTGATGGAGCCGTGAGCACCGAGCTCGTCGAGCTGGCCAGATCCGGCGACGAGGACGCGTTCCGTGAGCTGGTCGAGCCCCACCGGCGGGAACTACACGTGCACTGCTACCGGATCCTCGGGTCCGTACAGGACGCCGAGGACGCGTTGCAGGAGACGCTGCTCGCGGCGTGGCGAGGCCTCGCAGGTTTCGAGCAGCGGGCGTCATTCCGCACCTGGCTCTACTCAGTTGCCACGAGCCGAGCCTTGAACATACTCCGGGCCGCAAAGCGGAGGCCGCACGTGGAGTTGCGTCTTCCCGATGTCCAGCTTCCCGAGCCGACCCGGTTCGCCGAACCCCTCTGGCTCGAGCCGTACCCCGACGCACTGATCGAGAACCAGCTCCAAAGCTCACCCAGCCCGGAGGCGCGCTACGAGGCCAAGGAGGCGATCTCCCTGGCCTTCGTCACGGCGCTGCAGCTGCTGCCGGCGCGACAGCGGGCCGTGCTGATCCTGCGCGACGTGCTCGGCTTCCGTGCCGCCGAGGTGGCCCAGATACTCGACACGAGCGTGGAGTCGGTGACGAGCGCGCTCAAGCGCGCCCGCGCCAAGCTGGCAACCCGGCTGCCACACGCCGAGCCACCCCCGCAACTCGACTCAACAGCCGAACGCCTTGTCGGGCGACTCGCCGCCGCCTTCGAGACAAACGACGTCGACGCCATCGTCGCTCTGCTCGCTGACGACGTGCAGCTGAGCATGCCGCCGCTCCCACTCGAGTACATCGGTCGCGACGACGCCGCCCGCTTCTACGCAATCGTCGTCACCCGGCCGGGCCGCCGCCGCGTCGTGCAGACCAAAGCCAACGGGCAGCCCGCGCTCGCCGTCTACACCCAGGACGCCACCGGGGATGCGTTTCGCGCGACAAGCCTGCTCGTGGTCACCATTTCCGGCCAGCGGATCGCCGCGATCACCCGCTTCGACCCGAGCGTGCTCCACCCCTTCGGGCTCCCGCACATCATGCCTAACTGAGCCAGGCGATCCTCGGGCAATAGTGACCCGGCTGACCTGGACCTGTGTGTGGCCAGCGGGCGGGATACGGTTACCGGCGTGTCGTTTGACGTGAAGACCGTGCGTGCTGCTTATCCAGCCCTGTCGGATGGATTCGCATACCTTGACGGTGCGGCCGGGACGCAGGTGCCGACTGCCGTCATTGATGCGATCTACAGCGCGTACCGAAACGGAATCGGCAATGTGGGCGGAGCGTTCCCGGCGAGCCACCGATCAGACGAGATCGTGGCCGAATGCCGTCGGGCCGTCGCCGACGTGGTCGGTGCGGACCCTGTCGGCGTGATTCTCGGCCCGAACATGACGACGCTCACCTACCGGCTGGCGTACGCGCTGGCCAAGACGTGGCAGCCCGGTGACGAGGTCGTCGTCTCGCGGCTGGACCACGATGCGAACATCCGGCCCTGGGTGCAAGCCGCCGAGCGCGCTGGTGCGACCGTCCTGTGGGCCGAGGTGGACGCCGCTGGCGAGCTGCCGACCGAGCAGTACGACACCCTGCTGAGCGAGCGCACGCGGCTGGTCGCTGTCACCGCGGCAAGCAACGTGCTGGGCACGCGCCCGGACGTGGCAGCCATTGCTGCGAAGGCGCACGCCGTAGGTGCACTTGCCTATGTCGACGGCGTGCACGCCACCGCACACGGGCCGGTGGATGTCGCTGCGCTCGGTGCCGACTTCTACGCGACCAGCGCGTACAAGTGGTGCGGCCCGCACGTCGGTGCGGTCGCGGCGGACCCCGCGCTGCTGGACCGGTTGCTGCCGGACAAGCTGGCCCCCGCGTCCGACACTGTGCCCGAGCGGTTCGAGACAGGTACGTCCCCCTTCGCGGACTTGGCCGGCGTGACGGCGGCGGTGGATCACCTCGCGAGCCTGGACGACAGTGCAACAGGAAGTCGCCGCGAGCGGCTGCTCACGTCCATGGCCACCGCGGAGGCGCACGAGTTGGCGCTGTTTGAGGTGCTTCTTACCGGGCTTCAGTCGATGGAGCAGGTACGGACGTACGGCGCGCCGGCGCAGCGTACCGCGACCGCGTACTTCACGGTCGCCGGTCACACGCCGCGCGCCGTCGCTGAGCATCTCGCTGCCGCCGGCATCAATGTGTGGAACGGCCACAACTACGCGTGGGAGGTCACCGGCGCGCTGGGAATTCGGGATAGCGGCAGCGCCGTGCGGGCCGGCCTCGTCCACTACAACAACAGCGACGACGTGGACCGCCTGCTCGCAGCCGTGGCCGAACTAGTGGGCTGAGCGGCACACCCGCCGCACGCACGCTTTGCAATCCACACCGATAGGAAGCGCTCCGCTTCCTGATGCGACCAACGCCCGACTTCGCACCCGCCGCAGCATCCGTCCAGTTGCCAACGTCGCACCGCTACCGTCGGGGCGTCCGTCCTTAAGGCTTCGGGTTCATCGTGAGGCGCTGTGAACCTCGAAGTGGTTCACCCGCGTCTCGCGGTCGACCAGGTAGGCGTCGTCCTCCGGGTAGAACACAGCGGTCTCGATATCACTGCCGGCGAAGCCGCGAATGCTGTCAAGGTCATCCCACCAGCTTACGGTGATCACCTCGGTGGTGCCGTCGCCGAGGTCTCGCGTCCACATCTGGGCACCCTGATTCCCGGGCGTCTGCTTGTACTCCGTGATCCCGGTGCCGTTGATGTACTTGACGTACGCCGCGACCTGCTCGGTACGGATCTTGCCTCGCCACATTCGTGCGATCACATCGGCTCCCTCGATCGATTCTCGCGTCGTGTGGTGCAACCATGTGTCCATGGCGGCCTGTTGCGAACCACAAGGCTACGACCGGATCTTCAGCGCTCGGCAGGCCCAGCGCGCGGCCGCGCGGTATCGCAAGTCAGGCCTGGGATGGGCGCCACGCCGTACGGCCGAACTGTTCCGAGACGGAGTCATTGCCGGACGGACGCTGCTCGAGATCGGCGGCGGCGTCGGGGACCTGCAGGTCGAGTTGCTCCGCGCCGGAGTCGACCATGCGACCAGCATTGAGCTTTCCCCCGCCTACGAGCAGGCCGCGAGCGGGCTCCTCCAGGAGGGAGGTCTCGCCGATCGCTGCAAGCGGCTGGTCGGCAACTTCGCCAACCGCCCGGAGCTCGCAGGCCCGGCCGACGTCGTCGTCCTGCACTCTGTGGTCTGCTGCTACCCCGAGCCGGACCGTCTGCTGGTGCCGGCGGCCAAGGCAACACGCCGGCATCTCGTGATCAGCTATCCACGCGAGACGTGGTGGTTCCGGGCCTGGGCACCCATAGCGAACCTGTACCCGCGGATGACCGGAAGCGACTTCCGGTTCTACGTGCACCCCGTGACAAAACTCCTGGACGCGCTTGAGAGCAGCGGCCTACGCCTGATCCACACCGAGCGGAACCGGATCGATCATCTCGCGGTGTTCACCCGCGACCGGTAACGGTCAGTCGAGGGCCGCAAAGACCTCGTAAACCATGAACGCCGGCCACAGGAACCCTTGCACGACTGCAAGTACGTACTCCCAGAACGAGTCTGCCTGCTGCCAGAAGTACACCAGTGCACCGAAGATGCCGAGCCCGTAGATCGCTCCACCCGCTGCCGTGCCAGAGCTGTTGCTCACGCTCGTCCTCCCTCTCAGGTCACATCCACCGTGGTCTGAACTTCACTCGTGACCTAGCCATGAACGCTGATCAACGGCAAGATCATCGCGTACGCTGTCGCACGGCCGAAGCGCACGCTCCGATCATGACAGCCCATCCTCGCGGAGAGGCACAGGACAGGAGATTCCATGCAGCAGCACAAAGGCCCACGCTTCGAGATAGGCGAAGCCGTCGCCGCAGGTTGGCGGCGGTTCTGGCCGAACATCCTCCCCATGGCCGCGTTCGCCGTCGTTGTCTGGGCGATCAACGGCATCTTCCAGTTACTCCAGCGGGACGCCAATGCCGGTGGGCGTTTCGTGCTCAGTTTGATCTCGTTCGTCGTAAGCCAGCTAGTAGCCATCGGCTGGATCAAAATCGCATTGGACATCACCGACGGCCGACCGATCTCGGCACAGGCAGTCATCGACAGGTTCCGGCTGGTGGTGCCGTATCTGATCGCGGCCTTGCTGTTCATCTTGATGGTCAGCGTCGGCCTCATTTTGCTCATCGTGCCGGGCATCATCGTATTCATCGTCTTCGTGTTCTACGGGTTCCACATTGTCGACACCGGCAGCACCGACCCCATTGGTGCGTTGCGTCGGAGTGCGGAGATCACCCGAGGCAACCGTGGGCGATTGTTCCTCTTCGGGCTCCTGCTGCTGGGCATCAACCTGCTGGGCGTCCTCCTGCTGATCGTCGGCGTCCTCATCACCTCGGGAATCTCCCTGCTCGCCGTCGCCCATGTGTATCGACAGCTGGCCCCAGCGCGAACCGTGGAGGCGGCTCCGCAAACGCCGTGAGGGATTCCTGCTGCGGGGAAGCTACGTCGGCGAACTGACCCGCCAGGAGCTTGCGGAGATCATTGAGGACGCGTGGCTGTCACGCGCGTCGGCACGCCGCGCCGAAGCCTGACTCAACGGCCGTCAAGCTCGATCGTCCCGACCATAGAGGTCGTCGATCTCGGGCCGGTAGGGCATTGACGCCGAGGCGCCGAGCCGTCGCACGGAGAGGGCGGCGGCCGCCGAAGCCCACCGCATCGCGTCCGCGACTGGACGTCCTTCCGCCTGCGCCACCGCGAACGCGCCGACGAAGGTATCGCCCGCTGCCGTGGTGTCGACCGCATCAACCTTGAACGCCGGGACGGCTACAGCCTCGCCGGGACCAATGCCGGTCAAGCGGACGTCCGGACCGGCGGAAACTTGTCTGGCGCTCACCGATGAGTTCCCGGCTGGCGGGTCGTCTGAGTGGGTGTCAGGTCAACAACGGCACCTCAAAGGAGATCCACGTGACCACCGAATGGACAACCGACGCACAGGGCAAGGGCGAGTACGCCGAGGTCAACGGCCTCAACATGTACTACGAGGTCCACGGGGCAGGGCGGCCGCTGATTCTGCTGCACGGCGGGCTCGGCTCGGGCGAGATGTTCGGGCCGGTCATTCCCGCCTTGGCCGAGCACCACCAGGTGATCACCGTCGATCTCCAGGGCCACGGCCGTACGGCTGACATCGATCGGCCGATCGATATCCGGCTCATGGCCGACGACATCGCGGCATTCATCGACCACCTCGGGCTCGACACGCCCGATGTTGCGGGGTATTCGCTCGGCGGTGGGGTGGCCCTCTTCACCGCGGTCAAGTACCCGGACAAGGTTCGCCGGCTCGTCACGGCATCGGTGTACCTCCGTCCCGACGCGATCGATCCCGCCCTTCGTGCGCAGCAAGGCCAGGTGGACGCGTCCGCCGCCGAGTTCATGAAGGACACTCCGATGTACGAGCTCTACCAGCGGGTGGCACCCCGCCCCGAGGATTTCCCGCGGCTGCTCGACAAGATCGGAGCAACGATGGCGCAGGACTTCGACCACACCGAGGAGGTACGCAACCTCCAGGTGCCGACCCTGCTCGTCGGTGCCGACGCCGACATGGCTCCGCCGAGCCACTACGTCGAGATGTTCAAGCTTCTGGACGGCGGGCTCCGCGACGGCGGCTGGGCGGGAGAGGGCCGGCCGAAGGGCGGTCACGCGCTGGCCATCCTGCCCGGGCTGACGCACTACAACATCTTCAGCTCTCCGCTGTTCGCGACGGTGACGCTGGCCTTCCTGAACGAGCAGAGCTGACCGGCTGGATGAAACCCGGCGGGCGCCACCGACTCACGTGCGGTCGGCGCCCGCCGATGGCGTGTCGCCGAGGGAGATGAGCAGTGTCCGCAACGTTGACGCCAGACGGTCGCGCTGAGCCCGGCTCAACCCTGCCAGCAAGCGATCCTCGTTGAGGTAGTGGCCGTCGGCGACTCGGTCGACCAACTCCAGCCCGCTCGAAGTGAGCGTGATCAGCACTCGGCGGCGATTCTCCGGGTCTGTCTCCCGCGTGACGAATCCTCGGGCAACCAGCCGGTCGACCCGATTCGTGAGCGCGGACGATCCGATCATGACGGTGCGGGCAAGCTCGCCAGGCGTGAGGGTGTACGGCTCGCCGGCGCGGCGTAGTGCTGCGAGGACGTCGAACTCCCACGACTCGAGACCGTGTCTCGCGAAGTACTCGTTGACTCCACGTTCTAGCAGGCGCGACGCCCGCGACAGCCGGCCGACCACGGCCATCGGTGAGACGTCGAGATCGGGCTGAACCCCGGTCCATTGGTCGACGATCTCATCCACGGCGTCGCGCATGGCGTCCTCCACGTTCGACATCGAACTGTTCGAGGAATGCTAGCCGGACGATCGGCGTTGCGACGTCATACAGTTCGATGTCGAACATCTCGAGAGAGGCTCACCAATGCTGGCTTTCGTTCAACGCGTAAGGGCCTACGTCCTGAAGGCTCTGACCGCACCCGCCACGCCGCCGACACTTCCGCCCATCCGCGACTACCCACGTCCGACATGCAGATAACTAGGATTCTGTATGACCGCTACGCACGAACGTCAGGGGTCCCGTGCCCGCTCCCCGATGGCTCGCCAAGGCAAACCGCGTCGGATTCAACCGACTGATCGGCCGTGTCGCTCCGCGGGCACCCGGGTTCGGGGTCATCGTCCACAAGGGACGGTCGTCCGGAAGCACCTTCCGGACGCCGGTCAACGTGTTCCGGAAGGACAACGGCTTCCTTATTGCGCTGACCTACGGATCCGACTCGGACTGGGTCAAGAACGTGCTCGCCGCCGGCGGATGTGAGCTCGAAACCCGCGGTCAGCGGTACGAGTTGACGTTGCCACGGCTCTACCGGGACGAGAGCCGCCAGGGGGTACCGGCACCGGTCCGGGCCGCCCTCGGCACAATCCGCGCGGATGAGTTCCTTGCCCTTGACATCACTCGTCCCGAGTCGCGAGCGGGCGGTCAACGGTGAGAAACGCTTCACCGGCGCGTCACGCTGCGAGCATGGATGGCATGCAGACATGGGACGCCATCACGTCACGGCGCAATGTGCGTGAGTACGACGACCGTCCGATCGCCGACGAGGATCTCAACCGGATTCTCGAGGCCGGCCGCCGCGCACCGTCCTCACGGAACTGGCAGCCGTGGGACTTCGTCGTCGTCACCGATCGATCGGAGTTGCAGGAGCTGTCGCAGGTGTGGCAGTTCGCCCGGCACGTCGCCCGCTCGGCGGCGACCATCGCGCTCATCGCGCCCGAGCCGGCCAACGAGAGCGAGCGGGACTGGGTTCAGTACGACCTCGGCCAGGCCACGATGAGCATGATGATCGCGGCGGCCAATCTGGGCATCGGGACCGGCCACGCCTCAGTCCACGATCAGGACCTCGCTCGCCGCGTCCTGGGCCTGCCGCCGGACCGCTTCTGCGCCTACCTCATGGCTCTGGGGTATCCGACCAAGCCGCTGCGGCCGATCAGCAAGCCGAACCGGCGTCCCTTCGAGGACGTCGTCCACCGCGGCCGCTGGTGAGATCGACTCAAGGGCGTCGTCGGCGCTGCGCTGTGAAGAACGCCGGACGGATCTTGGTTCTCCGCCTTATTCATCCTGTATAGTCCGATTCGAATCAAGATCCGTCCGGCGTTCTTCACGTTGCTTGCGCAATCAGTCGCTCCGGCCATTTGCTCGCGGGCGGTCTCGTACGTCCCCCTTGGGCGGTGCCGGGTCAGGCCCTGGCCACCTACTTAGACGCCCTCAAGATCTGCTCGCGCAGGATGTCAGCGTGGCCGCAATGCTGCGCCATTTCCCTGAGCACGTGCATGTAGATCCACCGCAATGGCAGCGGTCCGCGCCGGGTTGCCGGGTAGCAAATCGTCCAACTTAAGCGGGGCGGTCGCCCGGCGGGACGCTTCGCGTGCCTCCCGATGAGCCCGGCGAACGCGGCCACAACCCTCGGCGGTGACCAGGCAACCTAGGCGTCTTCCCAGGCCACCGTGAGCAGCCCGAGTTGCTCAAGGAGGCCAAGATCATCGCGACTCCCCCAGTGCTCGACGATCCGGCCGTCTTCCGCGATCCGCCAGATGTATATGTGGCGAACCGCAAATTCCTTCCTTGTCGGCTCACGACCAAGCAGCCGTCCGGTGTGCCGCCCAACTCATGACCACCCGCTGGACGACCTTGTCGCCTTCCGCGATCTCGTCCTTAACCTCGAAGCGAAGGTCACCGAACGCAGTGTGCAGCTGATGAACGATCTCCTTTACGGCGTCCGGACCCGTCGGGAGATCAGGATGGCCGGGCTCGTGATCTACG
>JASLBX010000553.1 GCA_030146385.1 Jiangellaceae bacterium
GGCTGCCAGGGCGGCGGGGCTATCGGCCTGAGCCAGGAGACGATCCTGCGCAACACGTTGGGCCTGAAGAACGTCGTCGGCATCCTGCTCGAAGCGCGTAGCGCCGGCGGAGCGACCCGGCCAAACGACGGCAGGGCCAACACGGCGCAAAGCCGCAAGCGGAAGACCTTCTCGGCGCTCTTCACGTACCACGAGTTCCTGGACTACTTCCGCGCCAACCAGTCCGAGATCGCCCAGGCGGTCAAGGAGGGTAAGGAGTTCCAGATCTCCAACACCGGACGGATCGTGTTCCGGGGCTCGTATGACGTGCCGGCCTTCCTACCGCCGCACCCCGGCGAGGCGCCCCCGCCGCCTGAGGTTCCTGGCCCGGACCGAATCCTCGAGGAGCCGGTCTGCGGGTACCTACTGACCGAGGATCAGTACAACGGGCCGAGGTCCGACAGCCCATCCGGCTTCCAGACCACTCTGGCCGACCGCATCGCGGCTCACGGCTGGAGGGTCCAGACGCGGTCGAATGGGTACATGGTTCCGCTGACCCAGCCGGACCGCGGTCTCATCCCGTTGCTTCTCGACGGCCAAGCCGCCGAACCGTGGGTTGACGCCAAGCGCCTATACGGCCCGCCTGGAGACCAGCGGGCGCCACTGCCCGACAGCGCATGCGGACTCGGCCGCGGCGCCGCGTCGCCTGACCGCACCCCGTCGCAGTCGGAGCTCAACTACATCACCGACTAACGGGCGCGGGCTGAGGAACAGCCGCGCGGCCACTTCGCGGTTGCTTGCACCCTGACCGAGTGCATCGACGATGCGGCGCTGCTGCGTCGTCAGGCCGGACCACGCACCCGATTCGTCGCCATCGGTCTGGGTGGCAGCCTGCGTTCGACTCGAGCCCGGTTCGCCCACGTCAACGCACCGGCCCTGCTGAACGCCTCCAGCGCGGCGGCCAGGATCGAGCGAGCGTCGGACCGGCGTCGGGCACGGCGCAGGTAACCGCCGTCTCTGCTTTCGCTGTACCGACCTGGGATCTACGACTGGAAGTCTGATGGCGACGGCGTGGACTCTGAGTGTCGACTGTGCCGACCCAGCGAAACTGGCCGCTTTTGGAAGGTGTGCTGGGCTATGTCGACGCGGCACCGCCGCTGGGCTTCGGTAGCTGGGAGCAGTAGTCGATCCACTTCGGCGTCCGGAGGAGGCGTGGAATGGCGGTTCAAGAAGCGCCCACCCCAAGGGTTGCTCTCGGGCATCTCCTTCCTCATATTGAAGGGATGTTTTTCGAGCTCGAGGATCGCTGTTCCGATTCGCCTTACATCGCACGAGTATGGCGATGCCGCAGCGATGACCTCGGCCACATGACCTCGGCGGCGGCCGCGCATTTGAGGCTGGTCATCTGGGAGCATCGCGGCCGGATCCGCGTCGCCGTCCGCGGTGCGGAGTCGACGGCGACCCCGTGCCCGGTTCCCGAAGACGCCTCGTTCCTCGGGATCAACTTTGCTGTCGGCACGGCGATGCCGCACCTTCCTCCAACTCGGCTGGTCAACGATTGGGTCGAGATACCCGATGCGACCCGCAGGTCGTTTGGGCTCGCAGGGTCCGCCTGGCACCTTCCCGACTACGAGAATGCTGAGGAGTTCGTACGGCGGTTGGTGCGTACCGGCACCGTGGTCCGTGATCCGCTGGTCAGCGAGCTGGCCCGCGGAGGCTCGACCGACCTGTCTGCGCGCACCGTCCAGCGGCGCTTCGTGGCGGTCACCGGACTGACCCGGAGCGCCATTCGTCAGATCATGCGTGCGAGTGACGCGGCGGTGCTCATCCAGGAGGGCGTCGCACCGCTCGAGGTCGTCCATCGGCTTGGGTACTTCGACCAGCCACATCTCACCCATTCCTTGGTCCGGTTCGTGGGGAGGACCACCGGGCAGCTGAAAAGCCCGAACCCGTCCGCGCCACTGTCGCTTATCTACAAGACCTGAACCGCTCGGTCGGCCTAGCGTGTCGGTCGAAGCCGGACGCCACTGCTGGTGGCCTAGGGCTCGTGAGTCGACACGTAGAGAGGCCAAGATGCGTAAGATCGTCAACTCCACGTACGTCACCCTCGATGGCGTCGTGGAGAATCCCCACCTCTGGCCGAGGCTGCCACTCGGTGGCGCCGCCGAGCACGACGAGGTCCAGTTGGAGCTCGTCGAGCGGTGCGACGTCCTGCTTATGGGGCGGCGCACCTATGACGTGTTCGCGCCAGTCTGGCCGACGCGCAGCGGAGACGCCATCTCTGACCGAATCAACTCGATGCGCAAAGTGGTCGCATCGACGACGCTGACCGACCCGACCTGGACAAACACAGAGGTCGTGGGCAGTGGGCTCGCCGGGCGGCTGAAGGAACTGAAGTCCGAACCCGGCGGTGACATCGTCCAGTATGGCGTAGGCCCGGTGACGCGCCTGATGTTGGACGAAGGCCTACTGGATGAGCTTCACCTGTGGGTGTACCCGCAGTTCATTCGCGCGTCGACGGAGGATCTGTTGTTCGACCCCGAGGTGGCAGCAACCTTCGACCTCAACGCCAGCCGCGTCCTCAGCAATGGCATCGTCGTCCTGCAGTACTCGGTCCGTGCTGACAACACATCTGCCGAGCCGGGTATTTCGGGGTAGCGGGACAACTAACCAAGATCAAGCGTCGGCCACGCCACCGCGGCTTCGGCCGCCGAACCGGCTCATCCCGGTAGACAGTCGGCTGCGCCGGCACAGCGGCCCCAGTACGGCGCACAGGGGCCGCTGTGGCAACGCAGTGGAAGCTCCCGCTACACAAAGATCACCTTGTATCCCACGCTGAAAGGTCCGTAGGGTAGGTTCCGATCTGGCTGCCCGCTTTCCTCTGATCGCCCAAGATCCAGATGAGGTGCGGATCTGGTTGATGGCTGAGGCCGAGGCCGCGAGTGAGTTGGCCGAGGGCATCCACCGTCCCGACCACCGAGCCTGTTGCGCTTGGGAAACCAGGCGAAGGCTACCCCTTGCCGTGGAGCGTCCAGACGTGGCTGCCAGGACACGATGCGACGGTGGAAGACCCCGCAGGCTCGATCGAGTTCACGCACGACCTCGCAGCCCTGATCGCCAGCCTGCGCACGGTTGACACGACCCGAGGCTCGCCGAAGCAGTAGACCACGTTCGTTCCAGACGCCTGGAGGACGGCACCTGGCCCCTCGATTGGAGCCTGCCCGGTCGGGTCTGGTTCGACGTAGACGACGGCGCCGGCCAGCCCTCTCGCTGGGTGACTCTGCGGGCGATGCGTGTGCTCAGATGGTGTGAGGCGTAGGGAAGGATCGAACCAGACCTCGGACGTGGAGGCGTCGATGCCGCCGTTGGTCTAGGGTGCCGTGGTGAACACCGACGGCCCCGTCCCCGGATGCTTCCCCTGCGACCAGCAGGCAACCATCTCCCTTCCACCGCGCGAGGACGTCTTACACACCGATCACTGGCGCGTCGCCCATGCCTTCAACAGCACGCTGCCCGGCTGGCTGGTTTTGTTGCCGACCCGGCACGTCACTTCCTTCACCGAGCTGACGCCGGAGGCAGCCGACGAACTGGGTGGGCTCGTACGCCGCCTCGGTGCCGCCTTGGAAGCCGTCACAAGCTGTGTCAAAACGTATCTCATGCAGTTCTCCGAGGCCGAAGGGTTCTCCCACCTTCACCTCCACCTTGTGCCGCGGTTGTCCAATCATCCCCAGGACGCACGCGGACCCAGGGTGTTTGCCTACTTGACTGGCGACCAGGCCCAGTGGCTTCCAGAGACGGAACGCGACACCATCGCGCTCTCGCTCCGCGCAGCGCTTGGGAAATCCGGTTTGTCGGATGACACCCGAGCCTGAAGTAGTTTGGAGACGAGATAGCACGCGGACTCGCGCTTCTGCCGCGGATCGGCTGGTCGGGGCGGGCCGCCGCCTGACCGTCGCTGTACCGGAAGGCACTGAGGTTCGGCCATGATGTCAGAAGGAGGCGAGGGGGCTGTCGTGCAGTATGAGATCGTCGCCGAGGCGTACCGCGACTTGGAGCAGACCAGCGGCCGGCTGACGCTGATCAATCGTCTCGCGGCTCTACTTACCGAGACTCCCCCAGAATTGCTGAGCCCGGTGTGTTACCTGTGTCAGGGTTTGATCGCGCCGCCGTTCGCAGGCGTGGACCTCGGCCTGGCTGAGAAGCTTGCTATTCGGGCGGTCGCCACCGCGAGCGGCGTCAGCCCCGAGCAGGTACGCCTCAGCCTGCGGGAGACCGGCGACCTTGGCCAGACCGCCGAGCAACTGCTGACCGTCACCGCTCCCGAACGGACCGCCACGTTGCCGGTTCTGGTCGTGTTCGACACTCTTCATGAGATCGCCGAGGCTGAAGGGAAGGGCTCGCAGGGCCGCAAGCTGGAGCTGCTAGCGGGCCTACTTGCCCAGGCCACCCCGCTGGAGGCTCGCTACCTGGTACGTCTGGTCACCGGCGCACTGCGGCTGGGAATCGGTACTCCCACCATCCTGGACGCGCTCGCACTCGTGCACACCGGTGACCGGGCCGCTCGGCCCGTCCTGGACCGCGCCTACAACATCTGCTGCGACCTCGGCCTCGTGGCATCCACGCTCGCCGACGACGGGCTGGCCGCGGTCGAGCAGATGCAGGTGCGCCCGGGCAACCCGGTGCGCGCGATGCTCGCCCAGCGGCTGTCCGACGCCGACGAGATCCTTGCCAAACTCGGCGGCGAGTGCGCGGCCGAGTACAAGTACGACGGCGTCCGCGTCCAGGCGCATCGCACCGCCGACGGCCGGATCGAGCTATTCACCCGCCGGCTCGAGCGCATCAGCAACCAGTTCCCGGACATCGTCGAGTTGCTGCAGGAAGGACTTGCCCCTCGCGAAGCGATCATCGAAGGAGAGGTGGTCGCCTTCGACCCGGCCTCCGGGGAGCTGCGTCCCTTCCAGGAGGTCATGTTCCGGCGACGCAAGCACGGAATCGCCGAGGCCGTACGGGACGTGCCGGTCGGCCTGTTCTGCTTTGAGCTCCTGTACGCCGACGGGCAAGACCTCACTCGACTGCCTTATCTACAACGACGAGCGAGACTGGCCGGGGTAATCACCCCCTCGGCGCGACTCCGCCTCTCCACCGCCAACCAGGTCAGTACGGCCGCCGACTTGGACGCGGTCTTTGAACAGGCGGTCACCGACGGGTGTGAGGGGCTGGTCTGCAAGTCCGTGAGCCCAGCCGCTGGCTATCAGGCCGGTGCCCGTGGATGGCTGTGGATCAAGCTCAAGCGGGATTACCGCACCGAACTGGCCGACACCGTCGACCTGGCCGTCGTCGGTGCGCTCGCCGGGCGCGGTCGGCGCCACGGCGTGTACGGGGCGCTGCTGCTGGCGGCCTACGACCCTGCCGCGGACGTGTTCCGCACGGTGTGCAAGTGCGGCACCGGGTTCTCGGACGCCGAGCTCGCCGCGTTGCCCGACCGGCTGGCGCCGCTCGCCCGCTCCGAGCGTCCGGCTCGGGTCGATGCGCGGCAGCCAGCCGATGTGTGGTTCGAGCCGGGGCTCGTACTCGAGGTTCTCAGCGCCGAGCTGACGCTCTCGCCGAATCACACCGCAGGCTGGGATGAGATCAAAGAGAGCAGCGGGCTGGCGATGCGGTTCCCGCGCTTCACCGGGCGCTGGCGTGACGACAAGGCCGCAGAGGACGCGACCACAACCCAGGAACTCGTGCACCTGTACCGCATCGCACGGCGCGCACCGGCTAGCGCCTAAGCGTCGAGCACTCTGATGCGCTCGGAAGTCGGTACCGCCTTGTGCACGAGTTGCCACTGACCGTCGCGGTACACCTCGTAGGACGAGAAGACGGCCGGCACAGCGCCTGCAACCAGTGGATCCGCGTTGTCCATGAGCTGGAAGTGCAGGTGCGGAGCGGCAACGGCTCGGCGATGGGCGTCGTCCTCACCCGGCCGGTTGGGCGCGCACCCTCAGCGATATGGAACACCTACTTCTGGGTCGAAAGCGTCGACGAGGCCGCGTCCAAGGTGCTCGGTGCCGGCGGCGGCGTCGTGACCAAGCCCCTTGACTTCATGGACGCCGCCCGATGGCCGTCTTCACCGATCCCGAGGGAGCGGCGTTCTTCGCGTGGGAGGCGAAAGACACAAAGGAGCGCGGTTGGTCAACGATCCGGGCTCGCTGCAGCCAGGGGGACGCGGCCGACATGCAACGGGTCCCGTCACGCGGCGAGTAGCTCGCGCGTGGCGGGGATCACCTCGCGGGCCCACCGCAACAACTGGGTGCGATCCGCCTGCTCGGGCCAGTAGATAAAGGTGTCGAATCCGGTGTCAGTGGCCAGGTCGGCGAGGATCCGGGCCCACTGGCTGGCCGTGGCCCGGATCGGTGTCTCGCCCTGGAGCTCGACGGACTGCGCCGACCCGTCGGTGATGACGCCGACGAGTTGGGCCAGCCGACTGATCGCCGCCGGGTCGCGGCCCGCGTCGATCGCCGCGTTGCTGATGAGGTCCTGCACCGCCCTCCATTCCTCGTACGGCAGGTAATGCGGGATGGGTGCGGCCCAGCCGTCGGCTAGCCGACCGGTCAACGCATGAGCACGGGGGCCGACGCTGCCCACCCAGATACCGATCGGGCGGGACGGCGGCGGCCCGTTACGCACGCCGTTCACGCTGTAGAACTCGCCATGAACCCGGGCACCACGAGGCTGCTGCCACATGGTGCGGATGATTTCGATGCTCTCCTCGAGTGCCTGGAGCGCCTCCGGGAGCGTCCGCCGCGGCCCTCCCATCGCGGCGATGGCCGGCCAGAACGCGCCCGCGCCCAATCCGAGATCGAAGCGGCCGCCGCTCAGCCCGTCGAGCGACGCCGCGATCTTCGCGAGCATCGCGGGCCCGCGCAACGGGAGACAGGCGACGTCCGGGAACACGTGCAGCCGTTCTGTCTCGGATAGCACGCTCGTCATGAAGGCGAACGCATCGAGTTGGCCAGCGGCGTAGGGGTGGTCCTGGACGCCCAACAGATCGAGTCCTTCCCGATCGGCCGTCTTCGCGAGGTCGCGCAAGTGGTCGATTTGATCGATATCTGGCGCAAGTTGGATGCCGAATCGCACGTCACTGTCCCATCCGAGTTGTCTCGTCGCTCACACCCGGTCAACGCAGCCCCAGAGGCGTCATCTTCCAATACTTCCGACGGCCGGCCGGCTTGAGTCGCAGCCGAACAGCCCCGGCGACGATGGCGACAACTAGCGCGTGTGCGCAGTTACCACCAGGCCGCCGGGGCATCTTGCCGTCAGGCATCCGGCTCGCTTCCGCGCAGGGTGGCGAGCCGCGCCAGGTAGTCGTCCTCGTCAATGTCGCCGCGGACGAATCGCAGCGCCAGCGCTTGCTCTGCGTCTGTCTTGTTGCCGGTGCCTCCAGCAGGCGGAGTGGGTTTCCGACGCGCAAAGTAGGTCGCGGCTCCGCCGATGATGACGAGGATGAGCAGAAATGTGATTCCGAACCAGGGCGCGCCCCAGCCGTAGCCGTCCCAACCTCGATCCGCATTGAACATGATCTCGTTCACAGCTACTTCTCCTTTCGTTGTATTGAACGACTGCCATCAGGCAGCGTCTGTGATGACCCGTGCACCCAGCGTCCGACCAGTGATCACCAGGGCGGCCGCGACCAGAACGATGTCCTTCAGCACGTACTGCGCCTCGAGCGTGGGTGCGCCGGGAAACAGGTCGTTGAAGAACAGCACGAGTGGCGAGAGGATCCCGACCATCGCCCCGCCGAGTGCCAGCAGTCCCGCCCGAAGGAGCTTGCCGGTGATCAGGGTGATCCCGATGAAGGTCTCCACGACGGGCGTGGCAAGCAGCGCACCGTAACCGCTCAACACACCGAACGACAGCGACTCCACGGTACGAACGGCCAGATCTTCGGCCGGGCTGACGCCGGGAAAGTACTTCAAGACAGCGAAGCCCAGGAACACCAGGCCGAGACTGATCCGCAAGATGTCGACGCTGTGCCGGCCCAGCCAGGTGGCCAGACGCTCAGTCGCGCGGTCGATAAAGGTGGTGGGCCGCTGGTCGTCCGGCTTGGTGCTGTCCGCCGGTCGCATCGTGTCCAGAATCGCCATGCGATCTCCTCGGTGTCGGTGGCGTCCGGGTTGGACGCCGAGTGGTTCCAGCGTCTCCGTCAAGGCGGACTGGGTCGTCCGTCGGAGATCGACACTTCAGCGAGGCGTTGGACGTACGCGATCTACGTTCGCTGGGGTACTCGGCTACGCGCCGTGACGTACGACCAGAGCCGGGCCTCGCAATGCGAGGACGCGAGGAGGCGTCGGGATGAGCGGGGCGGAAGCCGCCAAATCACGCTGGGCGGTGATCGTGCGGTGCGGCGGGCCGTGGAGCCGTCTCAGTGCGGAAGGAGCCCATTTCACGTGCCACGAGCTCAGGCTCATCGAGCATCGAGAGCACATAGGCGCCGGGCACTTCGGCGTAGCGCCCACGCGGCAGGAGTTCGGCGAGCCGCCGGCCGTGGTCAGGTGGCATTACCTTGTTGTCGGGCGACAACGGCACGAGGGCGTCGCCCTCGAACCCCGCAGCGCTTCGGTGTCGCGGATCAGCGTCGGCTTGTCCAACCTGCTGCGCGCGTACGCGATCAGGTCGCGGCGTACGCCCGCGTCGCGGAGGGCCGGCTCCGTCCAGCCCCGCACAGGCCGTGAAGGAGTACGACGGGCGGGCCGGAGCCGCGCTCGTCGTAGTCGATCGGGCCGGCGGCTAGCTCGACGGTCTGCACCTTCCAGACTCTGCCATCAGGCCGACCGGCGGTCAGCGTCGGGATGCGGGACGGTCTTCCACAGGTATACGGAGGTGGCGGCGAGCCATGCGTATCCGGCAACCACTGCGATCCAGAGCAGGACGACGCCGATCGAGGACTGCGACAGCGCCGCGCCGCCGATGAAACCAACCAGGATGACCGAGCCGCTGGTCAGTGCGTACCGGCTCCAGCCGGCGTCGCCACGGCGCGCAATCCAGCGGGCGGTCAGGAAGCAGGCGACTGCGAGGCAGACGAACTGGAAGGCACCGAATGCCAAGTGGAGCAGTCCAGAGGCAGTCATCTCGCTCACGGCGCCGGGCGGGAAACCGTCCACCGGGTCGGGTGCGAAGATCCCGCTACCGACCAGGCCGGCCGCAAACCCGAACAGCAGCACCGGCGCCAGCGTGGAGGATCCGTCGCGGTTCATCGCCCGCCGGAATCCGAGCGCGGCAACAGCGCAGATCAGCCCGCTGAAGAGGAGGTTGGTGCGCTGCATCCAGCCGCCATCGCCGAGCATGAGCAGGCTCAACGGGTGCTCGCTCAGGTCGAAGCCGGTGCGCGTCAGCGCCAGCAGTAATCCCACACCCAGATAGATCGGTCCGGCGAGAACTCCCCACCCCAGCATCGAGCGAGTGGCGGCGGCATGCGTGTCGAACTCCGCGGTGGCATCTCGGCCGCCTTCAGTCGGTGTAGTCATCCTTACGCTCCTTCCGGTATGCCTTTTCCTGCGTAGACGACCGCACGGCCGCTAATTCATCGGTTTCAGGGACGAATCATGGTGGCCGGCCACGGTGACGCTCCCTATGGACTGGCGATTTCACTGATTCGGCCACTGCGCGGCCACTCCTAGCGTGGAGCAGACCCATGACGCAGAACACGGGAGTAACAGGTGAGGACGACGTATCAGTGGCTCGCCCGTCTGATCGCGCTGGGCGTGATACTGCAAGCCGCGTTCATCGCGTTCGGCACGTTCGAGATCTTCAACGCGGCGGACGACGGCCGGGCATTCACGGCAGACACGGCGTACAACACCGGATCGCCGGCGTGACCCAGGACGCCGTGCCACCTGGCGGCGAGCACATCTACCGGTTCCGGGTCGAGGAGCCCGGAAGCTACTGGTACCACTCACACCAGGTATCCCACGAGCAGGTGACGCAGGGCATGTTCGGCGCGCTGGGCGGGAGCGGCATTAGTGATCGGTCCTGAGGGCGCGGCCGAACCACCTGCTGCCGAGATCGAGCCGACGCTGGACTTTCTGTCCTACAGATCGCCGGCTCCGATTGGATTCGACCCGAACCGGGGCCGACCGGCGGTTCGAGTTGGCGATCGGCCGGCGGCCGGGATTTCTCGACGGGCGACCGGGGCTGTGGTGGACGATGAATGGCCGGCTGTTCCCCGACGTGCCGAGGTACCACGTGCGCGAGGGCGACGTCGCCGTGATGACCGTCAGCAACGCGTCCGGGGACGTCCATCCGATGCACCTGCACGGCCACCACGTCGTGGTGCTGTCACGCAACGGCGAGCCCGCGACCGGAAGCCCGTGGTGGACGGATTCGCTCGACGTGCAGAGCGGTGAGACGTACGAAGTCGCATTCCTCGCCGACAATCCCGGCATCTGGATGGACCACTGCCACAATCTGCCGCACGCTGCTGAAGGCATGATCACGCACCTGATGTACGAGGGCGTCACCATGCCCCACCTTGTCGGCGGTCAAGCTGACAACGAGCCCGAATAATCACCCTGTAGCGTCCCGGCTTGGCCTCGGCCTAACGGTACCGCCCGGTACCTCCGGATTGACGAGCCCGACGTGGTCTCACCGGAATTACTTCATGCGTTCGACCAATGTGCAGAGGCGTTGCAGCTCCTTCTCGGTGTTGTAGTAGTGCGGCGAGACGCGGACCAGCTCAGTCAGGCCGCGGGCCCCGAGGTCAAACCGTGCGGATTCGACCGACGTGACGGAGGTGTTGATACCGGCCTCGCGGAGCTGAGCCGAGATGTGAGGTGCGGCCACGCCTTCCTTGGTGAAGGTCACGATCGCGCAGCGCAGCGCACCTTGGTCGTGGACGGACACCTCGGGAATAGCGCGCAGCCGCTCTCGCAGTCCCTCGGCCAGGGCCGATACCCGACCCCGGATGGCGTCCAGGCCCCAACCGAGCGCGTAGTCGACAGCGACACCTAGTCCGATCTTGGTGGCGTAGTTGGTCTCCCAGTTCTCGAACCGGCGCGCGTCCGGACGAATTTCATACCTGTCGGGTGCGGTCCACTCGGCGGCGTGCAGGTCGAGAAACGGCGGCTCAAGCTGCTCGATTAACCCGCGCCGCACATACAGGAACC
>JASLBX010000560.1 GCA_030146385.1 Jiangellaceae bacterium
GCCCAGGTTTGCGTAGGCGAGATTCGGACAAATAGGCGTGTCGAACCCGACTTGTATGATCAACGCGATAGGTAAAGGCGGCGGACGACGTCTTCGATGTCGGGCTCATCAATGGTGAGGTCGCGGACGTCCGCCCGCTGCCCGACATGCGCCAGAACCGTCGCCGCGGTCGTCTCTTGCGGCGAGAACGCCAGCCGCTGCCGCAAGCCGTCGGCCTCGACCTCGACCAGCCGCGCAGCCGGAATCCCGGTCAGCGGGGCCGACGGCTCCTTCAGGTCCAGGCTCAGCACCCGCTCGGCACCGACCCGCGTAACGAGCCCGGGCAGCGTCCCGTCATAGGCCAAGCGACCCCGGTCGACCACCAGAATGCGGTCGCACAGCCGCTGCACGTCGTCCATGTCGTGGGTGGTCAGCAGCAGCGTCGTGCCGTGAGTCGCCCGTTGCTCGGCGAGGAACACCCTGAGGCGCTCCTTGCTGAGGACGTCCAGGCCGATGGTGGGCTCGTCCAGGATCAGGAGTTCGGGTGAATGCAGCAGTGCAGCGGCGATCTCTCCGCGGATCCGCTGGCCGAGGGACAACTGGCGGACGGGAATGTCCAAGAACGACGGCAGGTCCAGCCGATCGACCAGCTCATCCTGCCGGGCTCTCCAGGCTGCAGGCTCCAGCCGGTGGATCGCCGCGAGCGTCCGGTACGACTGGCGCAGCGGCAGATCCCACCAGAGCTGCGACCGCTGGCCGAATACGACGCCGATTCGGCGGGCGAGCTCCTTGCGCTGGCTGACCGGGTGCATCCCGCACGTGCGCACCGTTCCGGCCGTGGGCACCAGGATCCCGGTGAGCATCTTGATCGTCGTCGACTTACCCGCGCCGTTCGCCCCGATGTACCCGACGGCCGACCTGGCGGCAATGTCGAAGCTGAGCCCGTCGACGGCGTGGACGATGGTTCGGCTGCGCCGTACCCGCCCGGCCGGTGACCGGACCACGAACTGTCGGCGCAGATCCTTGACACTGATGATCAAGATCCGGCTCCTGTGTAGTGACGTAGCCCGGCACGCCAGCCCAGTAGGGCGACGCACCAGATCCCGATGGCCGCAAGCGGAGTGCACCAGCCGAGCCATTGCGGCAGACCGGCCGGACCCGGCTCGTCGAGCAGGACCAGCGTGGGTAGGTAGGCGACGAACCCGGCCGGCACGACAAACGTGAACAACACCCGCATCGGTACGGCGAACACGCTGGCCGGAAACGAGGCTGCGTAGCTGCCGCCGTAGGTGAACGCGGCGGTGAACTCGCTTCCCTCGACCAGCCAGAACTGGATTGAGCCGGCAAGCAGGAACAGTGCTGCGAATATCGCGGCGCCGGCGAGAGGTGCGACGATCAGGAGACTGATTCTGCCAGGCGTCCATTCGATGTCGTTCAACGGCAGCACGGCCATGAGGATGAGCAGTGCCACCGTTGCCCGGCCCAACCGCCGCAGCGAGATGTCGCTCGTCACCAGTTGCGCCAGCACCGGCAGCGGACGCAGCAGGAGGGCATCCAGCGTCCCGGCTCGTAGGTATGTCGGCAGCTGATCCAGGTGACCGACGGCGAGATCGGCCAATGCGAACGCGAGGTTGGCGAGTGCGAACACCATCGCGACTCCGGCGAAGTCGAGTCCGCCGAGCGCGTCGACGTTGGCGAAGATGATGTAGACCTCGCCGAACTCGACAAGGCCGATGATGACGCTGCCGAGCACATCGAGGGCGAAGGACCGCCGGTAGGCGGTCTGAGAACGCACCCGCGACGCCAGCAGGACGCGGTACGGCGCGAACCTCTCAGCCACCCTGCACCACCAGTTTTCGCGTCCCGGCGGCGAAGACCAGACGGCCGATCGTGAGCATGACGACCAGCCACCCGAGCTGGATAGCGAGCAGGCCGAGTGCTTCGAGACCCGTGGCGCGTCCCATCACGATGTCGATGGGCGTCTGGATGATCGATGGGAACGGGGTGGCGTTGGCCAGGGTTGCAAGCCAGCCAGGGAACCAGTGGACCGGAAGCAGATGGCCGCTGAGCAGTCCGCTCCCAACGGTGTAGATCATCATCACGCCGCGCAGGTCGAGCAACCAGAACGCGGCGAGGTTGGCCAGCCACCGGCACGCGAACGACACGGTGATCGCCAGCAGCAGGCTTAGCACACCGAGCAGGTACGGCAGTGGTGTGGCGGGCATGGCCAGGCCGAACACGACGCCACCGACCAGCAGTGGCGGCGCGCCGCGAGGAATGAACGAATACGCTGCCCTGCCTAGATCAGAGGCAAGGTACGCCAGCTGGGGATCCACCGGCCGGGCCAGGTCCACGGCGACGTCGCCGGTACGGATCCGCAGCGTGAACTCGTTCCAGGTGAAGATGTTCACCGGCGCGATGAGTGCCTGAGCCAGGAATGCGTAGGTGATGCCGGCCTTGGCGTCGTAGCCGGCAAGCGTCCCGCCGGCTGCACCGATGGCACCGATGGTTATGTAGGCGCGGATCAGGCCGAAGACCGAGTTGGTGAAGGCGCCGGCCGCAGCCGCCATCCGGTACGCTGCCCATCGCCGGAAGCCGTTTAAGGCCATAGCTCCGAGCGCAGACACAAGCGCAGAACAGTACTCGTCGGCAGTGTCGTGGTCCAGCGAATTACTTCGAAGATCCCCCAGCGACAGGAATAGGGCCAATTCTGGCTCGGCAATGGGGTGAATCAACCCGATACTCCGGTATCTGGGGGATCGTGGTCGGCGGCAGCCTTCGATACCTGCTGGCGGGTCGCGCCCTGGTGGTCCTATCGTGCTCGCCGTGCCTACGAACGACGAGCCGGTGGTCGCGGGGACCAGAGATGAGCTCGCGGACGCCCTCGCAGCCGACGCCGGACCGGACTCCGCCGTCGTGATGACGATGGGCGCGCTGCATGACGGTCATGTCGCCCTGATCCGGCGGGCGCGCGCACTGGTCGGAGTTGACGGGTTCGTCACCGTGACCATCTTCGTCAACCCGCTGCAGTTCGGACCGGGCGAGGACTTCGAGAAATACCCCCGCACCTTCGAGTCGGACCTCGAGGTCTGCCGCGCCGAAGGCGTGAATGTCGTGTTCGCGCCCGACCGGGCCGAGCTGTACCCGGGCGGCGAACCCCAGGTGACCGTCAATCCAGGTCCGCTCGCGACTGAACTTGAGGGCGCCGTACGGCCCGGCCACTTCGCCGGTGTGCTCACGGTCGTGGCGAAGCTGCTCAACCTCACCGTCCCGACCTACGCGGTGTTCGGCGAGAAGGACTACCAGCAGTTGACGCTCATCCGGCAGATGGTGGCCGACCTGGAGATGCCGTACGAGATCGTGGGAGTCCCCATCGTCCGCGAGACCGACGGCCTGGCTCTGTCCAGCCGTAACCGCTATCTGTCCGAAACGGAGCGCAAGCAGGCGCTGGCGCTCTCACGGGCGCTGGACGTGGGTGTAGCCGCCGCCAACAACGGTCCTGACGCGGTGCTCGCCGCGGCTCGGGCCGAGGCCGCCGATCTGAACCTCGACTACCTCGACCTGCGCGACCCGGCGTTAGGCCCGCCACCGGCCACGGGCGCAGCTCGGCTGCTCATCGCAGCCCGCGTCGGATCGACCCGGCTGATCGACAACCGCTCGATGAAGCTGTGACGGACGGCGGGCGATTCGTCGGCCGCTGCCAGTAGGCACACTCCTCGCCGTGACCTGTCCGGCCGGACAACTCATCGAGCTGCCCCGCAGGGCCTCGCATACCCTGACAAGTCGCAAACGCTCCCCGCACTCTAATGTTTGGGGACGTGACCGCACCGCGGCTGGCCCGCCGACTCCTGACGCCGGAACCCGGTTGGACGACTCAGGCCGATGTCATCGTGGTTGGCAGCGGTATCGCCGGGCTTACCACCGCTCTGGAGGCTCGCCGCGCCGGCACCGTCCTGCTCGTCACCAAGACGACGCTGCACGAAAGCTCAACCTTCTGGGCCCAGGGCGGGATCGCCGCCGCCCTCGACCCGAGCGACAGCCCGGACGCCCACCTGCACGACACCCTCGTCGCCGGGGTCGGGATATGCGACGAGGACGCCGTGCGCGTCCTGGTCACCGAGGGCCCGAAGCGGGTCCGCGAGCTCGCGGCTCTCGGCGCGGAGTTCGAACGCACCGGCAGCGGCGAGATCGCCCTGACTCGGGAGGGCGGGCATCTCGCCGACCGCATCGCACACGCTGGCGGCGACGCGACCGGCCGGGAGATATCACGCGCGCTTATCGAGGCGCTGCACGCCGTCCGCGAAGACCCGAAGATCGAGGTCATCGAGCACGCGCTGGTGGTCGACATCCTCACCGACGCCGCGGGTGCAGCCTGCGGGGTGACCCTGCACGTCATCGGGGAGGGCCAGCGGGACGGTATCGGGGCCGCCCTCGGCCGGGCCGTGGTGCTCGCGACCGGCGGATTCGGCCAGGTGTACGCGTCGACGACCAACCCGCCGGTGGCGACCGGCGACGGCGTTGGCGCGTCGCTGCGAGCCGGTGCGGACGTTGCCGATCTGGAGTTCGTCCAGTTCCATCCCACGGTCCTCTGGCTGGGCCGGTCGGCGAAGGGCCAGCAGCCACTGATCTCCGAAGCCGTGCGCGGCGAGGGCGCCGTGCTCCGCGACGCCGAGGGACGGCGGTTCATGGTCGACCGCCACCCCATGGCTGAGCTTGCGCCTCGCGACGTTGTAGCGAAGGGCGCCATCACCGCGATGGCCGAGACCGGCGCCGAGCACGTCTGGCTGGACGCCCGCCACCTGGGCGCCGAGTATCTCGAGCAGCGCTTCCCGACGATCGTCGCCCGTTGTCGCGAGGCCGGCTTCGACCCCGCGACCCAGTTGGTTCCCGTCGCGCCCGCGCAGCACTACGCCAGCGGCGGCGTCCGGACGGACTTGCATGGACGGACGTCCGTCCCCGGTCTGTACGCGTGTGGGGAGGTATCCCACACGGGCGTGCACGGCGCGAACCGGCTCGCGTCCAACTCGCTATTGGAGGGCCTGGTGTTCGGGCACCGGATCGCTGAACAGTTGGCCGATGATCTGCCAACGCCCGCTGATCTTGTCGAGCGGGACGGCGAGCCCGCGCTGCTCGCACCAGACGCCCGGCTGTTCGTCCAGGGAGCGATGACGACCGGAGCGGGAGTCATCCGCAGCGAGATGTCGCTGTCCGCCGCCGCGGGGGCGCTCGACCGGCTGACGCATGAGCGAGCCTCGGCCGAGCCGTCCACCGAGGCATGGGAGACGACGAACCTGCAGGCCGTGGCGATGGCGCTCGTCCAGCACGCGACGCTGCGCGAGGAGAGCCGGGGCGGGCACTGGCGCGAGGACTTCCCCGAGCGGGACGACGAGCACTGGCGCGGACACTTGATCAGCCGCCTCAATGAGGACGGCACCCTCGAGACACATTTCAAGGAGCTTTCGTGACCGCGCCGCGCCTCGACCACGCCGACGTGGCCAGGATCGTCCGGGCCGCCCTGGACGAAGATCTCGCCGGCGGTGTCGATGTCACGAGCGAAGCGACCATTCCGGCCGAGCAGCAGGCGACGGGTGATCTGGTGGCTCGCGCCGAGGGGGTCGTGGCCGGGCTCCCGGTGGCCGAGGAAGTCTTCGCGGCAACCGCGAGGGGCCAGGCCCGGTTCGATGTGAGGGTGACGGACGGTGATCGGGTGAACGCCGGTGACGTGCTCGCGACCGTCACTGGCCGGACGAGGCCGCTACTACTTGCCGAGCGGACTGCACTGAACCTGCTGTGCCGGCTGTCGGGCATCGCCACGGCCACCCGCCGGTGGGCGGACGCGGTTACCGGGACACAGGCGTCCGTCCGCGACACCCGCAAGACCACGCCACTGCTGCGCGCCCTCGAGAAGTACGCCGTCCGCTGTGGCGGAGGCGAGAACCACCGGATGGCGCTGTCCGACGCGGCGTTGATCAAGGACAACCACGTGCTGGCCGCCAGCGGTGTCGCCGCAGCCTACGCGAAGGTCGCCGAGGCGTTCCCTGACGTGCCGGTCGAGATCGAGGTTGATGACGTGGCGGGCGCGGTCGAAGCGGCCGAGGCCGGTGCCGACCTGATCCTGCTGGACAACTTCTCGGTCGACGAGGTGCGGCTGGCGGTCACCGCCGTCGCCGGACGCGCCCGTCTGGAGGTCAGCGGTGGGTTGACGTTGGTGTCGGCGCGCGCCTATGCCGAGACCGGCGTCGACTACCTGGCTGTCGGGGCGATCACGCATTCGGCACCGATCCTGGACATCGCGTTCGACCTGCGTGAGGTGCGTTAAGCGTGCTTCTCGCGATCGACGTCGGAAACACCCAGACCGTCCTGGGACTCCTCGACGGCGTGGATGTCGTCGAGCACTGGCGGGTGGCCACCGAGTCGCACCGGACCGCGGACGAGTTCTGGGCGCTGCTGCGCAGCCTGCTGACCGGTGGCGGGCACGACGACGGCATCACCGGAGTAGCAGTCTGCTCGACCGTTCCGTCGGTCCTGCACGAGATGCGCGGCATGGTGGCGCGGTACTTCGCCGGCTTGCCCGCCGTGCTCGTCGAGCCCGGCGTCAAGACCGGGCTGCCCGTGCTGGTCGACAACCCGCGCGAGGTCGGAACCGACCGGATCCTCAACGCCATCGCGGCCCAGCACATGTATGGCGCGCCCGCGATCGTGGTCGACTTCGGAACAGCGACGACCTTCGATGTCGTGTCGCCGCGCGGTGAGTACCTCGGCGGGGCGATCGCACCGGGCATTGGAGTCTCGCTGGACGCCCTCGGGGACGCAGGGGCTCAGCTGCGGCGGGTCGAGCTGGCCCGGCCGCGGTCGGTGATCGCGAAGAACACGGTCGAGGCGCTCCAGTCGGGCGCCCTGTACGGCTTCTCGGGTCAGGTGGACGGCATCGTGACCCGGATGGCCGCCGAGCTCGGATTCCCGTTGAGCGGTGTGCCCGTCATCGCAACCGGCGGCCTTGCCGAACTGGTCATCACCGAGTGCACAACCGTTGACCACCACGAGCCCTGGCTCACCCTGCTGGGCCTCCGCCTCGTCTACGACCGCAACGTTTGACCACGTTCAGCATGCGTATGCCTGCCGTACGAGGCGCGTGCGGGTGGTATGGCGCCGACGAACCTGCTGAACGTGATCAATCGGCTCAGGACGGGGTAACCAGGGGGAGGCCGACGTGGCCGAGCTTGTCGGGGTTGAGGACGTTCCGCAGCTCACGCACTCGCCCGTCCACGATGGTCAGCTCGAGCACAGCGCCGAGCCGGCCCTCCGCGTCCACCAGCCGCGCACCGGGCTGCCCGTTGACCTCGATCAGCTCGAACCGGCCACCCAGGGCGGCAACCTGGCGCGCGATCCCGAGCACGAAGCGAGCCACGCGCACCCCGCCGGTCACCGGACGCGTGACAGCCGCGGCCTTACCGCCACCGTCGCCGTAGAACACGACGTCCTCCGCCAGTAGCCGCTCGAGCGCCTCTGTGTCGCCTGTCTCGCAGGCGGCCAGGAACT
>JASLBX010000016.1 GCA_030146385.1 Jiangellaceae bacterium
GAGCGTGGCTCGATGCGATACACGTTCCACGGCGGCGGTCCTTGCGACGGTGCGTTGAACGGGGCAGTGATGCCCGACCCGCTTTCGTCGGGCTCGGCCGGCCAACCGTTGTCCGCCCACGCCTTCGCAATGCGCGCCACTGCGCCCGGCTCGGTCACCCGCACCGCGTCACCCTCGATTACGACGTCCGCGTCGCGGATCGACACGGCGACTGAACACCGCGGATCGCGCGTGACGTTGCGCCCCTTGCGCGTACCCGCGCCCGTCTGGAACCAGAACGTGCCGTCCAGCCACAGGGCACCGACCGCAGTCACATGCGGGCTCCCGTCCTCGTTGACGGTGGACAGCCACGTCGTGCGGGAGTTCGCCGCCTCCGGTGCCGGCGCTGACCCCGCATCGAGCTTCTCGACAACGGCGGCCCAATCCACCGGCGGCAGCCCATCCGCCTTACCCAGATTGATGACCTGCATTTCCTGAACGTACCCCCGTTCGTCCCGGCATGCGCAATCCGCGATGAGACTCGCGGCCGCGTTTAGGCGGTGGTCGACGAGCTGGCAGCGCGCTGACGGGTCCGCGCTCGTCCCGTCATCGGCACGACCGCGCGGTCCGGGTCATGAGCGGACGTTCGGCAGTCTGCATAACGCGGGGGACTGCGCGGCCCTGTCATGCCGGGTGGATTCGGTGTGGTGGCATGAGGCTAGGCGCCTCGGTGTGCGGCGAGCAGGGTATCGATCGACTTGTCGCCGGTTGGTTCGGAGTATCTGGTGGGTGCTCCGGCGGCCACCAGGGCTTGCACGGTTCTGATGTAGTCGCCGTCGTCGACGCGATTGTTGTGCAGGCCCCAGAGAGCGCAGTCCAGTGGGGTCGGGCAACTGGTCGCCGCGAGGATCCGCGCCCACGTAGCTTCGGTTCTGGGCCGGCTCCCCAGTCGCCAACAGGTCGTCTTGACGCTCCGGGACATCGAGGGATTCAACTCCGATGAGACCTCCTCGATCGTGGCGATAACCGAGTTTGAGCAGCGCGTCCTGCGCCATAGAGCCCGGGCGTTCGTCCGGGGCGAGCTATAGAACTACTTCGACGTAGACGACCCAGAGGACCCTGGGGTGGCCAAGGACAGAGCCCGTTCGCTGCGGCGCCGGATGCTGCCGTTGTACGCGGCCGCGGGCCTGCAGGGCGTCGGCCTCTGGGTGCCGGTCGAGAAGCTGTTCATGAGCGAGATCGGATTCACCCCGGCGACAATCGGCGTGATGGCGGCTGCCTACGCCGCAGTCGTGCCGATCATCGAAGTGCCATCCGGCATCCTCGCCGACCGCTGGAGCCGGCGCGGCGTGCTGATCATCGCAAGCGCGGCGCTGGCCACCAGCGCACTGGTCGGGGGCCTGAGCACCAACGTCGCCACCTACATCGTGGCCGCGCTAGTCCTCGGTGTCTACTTCGCGATGTACTCCGGGACGATGGAGTCGATCGTCTACGACACCGTGCTCGAGGAGGCGGGCGACAGCGCAGTGTTCCAAAGGCGTCTCGGGCGCGTCCGGGTGGTCGAGGCCTCCGCACTGGTGAGTAGCGCTCTCGTGGGTGGATGGATCGCCGAGTTGACATCGACCCGGCTGACGTACTTCCTCACAGTTCCGTTCGTCGCCGGATCGATCGTGCTGTATCTGACGTTCCGCGAACCCAGGCTGCACCAGGCGACTGAAGCCACCTCGTTGCGTAACCAAGTCACCGTGACTTATCGGACCATCACGCGCCGCGGCGTGGTCTTGCCGATCGTGACGGCCGCCGTGCTGACTTCGCTCATCCTGCAGGTGCTGTTCGAATTCGGGCCGCTGTGGCTGGTGGCCCTCTCGGCCGCGGCTCTGTGGTACGGGCCATTCTGGGCCGCATTGGTATCCACGCTCGGGTTCGGCGGGTGCGCCGAGGAGGTCGGGCTTGAGTCGGTTTGGTCCACAGACCACTTGGTGGCGAGTGCCCCGATTCTGGACAGCACGGTGGTCCTGGCCACCGCGGCGGCGGTGACCGACCAGATCACCATCGGGGTTCGGTGTGATGCTGGTTGCTCTTCGGCCGGTTGCCTGGCGATGAAACAGATCAGCACGCTGCAGCACGTGTCCGGTGATCGGCTCGCGCTTGGGATCGGCACCGGCAAACCTACGCACGGCGCCGTCGGGTGGCCCGCGGCTGGCATGTCGTACGAGGACCGTGGCCGTCGCACCGACGAGGCGCTGCGGGTGCTTCCCGGTTTGGTCACCGGTCAGGCGACCGTGCTCGATGGCGGGGTGGAGGTAGCGCTCGCTCCCGGCTCGACCATGCCTGCCGTACTGGTGGCAGGGAACGGGAAGAGGGCGCGTCGGCGGGCGGCCGCGTACGGCGACGGCTGGGTTTCCATAGGGCTTTCACCCGAGGAGGTAACCGCGGGCCTCGCGGGGTTGGGTGAGCTCGCCACCCAGCACGGTCGATCAACGCCGACCGCCACGGTGGTCGGGTCAGTGTTGGATGCCGACTCACGCAGGGCCGCCGCGCAGCTGTCCGCATACGCCGCCGCGGGCATTGAGCGTGTGATCTCCCGCCGACCGGGCCGGAGTGGCAACGTGACGACGAGTTCGCCGCGAGGATGCAGGCTGAGGTCTGAATTGGTC
>JASLBX010000041.1 GCA_030146385.1 Jiangellaceae bacterium
GCAGGGCAATGCGGGACGGCCGCATGCGGTCAGGCCCGGGACCGGACTGCACGGCGGCGCGATCGAGCAGGATCCATGACCGGCCGGCCGATCCGATGCCGGGAATCCAGTCCCCCGTCGCCGCCACGGTGATCTCCACCCCGTTGTGCATGGCGATCGACCCCTCCTCGCCGGGCTCGGCCAGGTCGGCCGACACGAGCGCGGGAACCGAACCGGACGGAGTTCGGACGTGCAGCTGATCCGCCTCGGTGAAACCGCCGCTGATCGCCGCCTGCACCTCTGCGAGCCGGGCGGTGTCGGTCACGAAGACGTCGGCCGAGACGGTCCGGTGGCCGATGGTGACATCGCGCCTGCCTTCCTCACCCAGGGCGACCGCCGAGATCACGCCGGGAACCTCTTCCAAGGCATCAATCTGCTCGTCGTAGATAGCCGGGCCGGTGGCCCGCAGGTCGGCACCCACGTCCAGATACGAGGACGACTCGGCGCCGGCATGGGTCGTCGACCACAGGACGGTCGAGAACACCGCCACACTCAGTCCGACGACCAGCGCCAGCACGGGTGCGAGCCCCGCAGCCGGGTCGCGGATCGCGCGCGCACTGCCGACGAACGCGATCACACCCGGACGATGCCGGGTCAGCCTGCTGATCGCCGCGACCGGAAGCGGATAGATGCGCAGCACCAGCACGCACACCGCCAGCGCGAGCAGCAGCGACACCGCGGCGAGCAGCGGGTCAACTCCGGCCCCCGGGTCCTCAGTGTTCAGGCCGCGCCGGTTGAGCACGATCCAGGATGCAGCGGCACCGCCGACGACCAGCGCCTCCAGCGTCCAGCGCAGCCACGCCCGGCGCCACGTCCCGGCGTCGCGGCGCTGCGAGCGCATGGCTGCCGGTCGGGCCAGCCACGGCAGCAGGGCGGCGGGAGCTGCGCCAACCAAGAGCGGCAACACATAGCCAACCAGCCCGCCGTCGCCCGGCACGGTGCGGTGGACCGCGACGAGAGCCGCCACGGCGGGCAAGCCCAGCAGAGCACCTTCGATGGCCAGCAGATTGCGCAACTGTCCACGGGCCGCACCTCTCGCCGTCACCAAGGCCATCGCCCGGCGGCGCCGCTCCACGACCAGCTTGGCGGCCAGCGCGAGCACCGCCAGCGCGACTCCCAGCGGGCCGGCCGCGACGAGCGCGAGCAGTGCGGTGGCGCTCGACTGCTGGGCCGCGAGCTCGTTCAGCGTGCCCGTGGTGCCCGAACCAAGACGGAGCGGCTCGGCCAGGTTCTCCAGCTCGAACTCCTCGGTTAGCCCGATGCGGTTGGCGGTGCTGGTCAACCGGCGCAACTCGTCCCGCAGCACCAGAGTGTCGGCTGCGACCAGCCCAGAGCCGGCGAGCGGGTACCACGCTTGAAGATCGAACACAAAGTCGAACACCTGGGGCACTGCGTCAGGCGCGATAAATGCTCGCGCCATGGCCGTGCTCCCGGTGTCCGGATCCTTCAACTCGAACTGCTTCAGGACGCCGACGCTGTGCGACCAGTAGCCGTCGGACGCATCGACGGCTTCAAAGGTGCCCGTGAGCCGCGCCTGGCGGGGCATGGGGAAGCTCTCGTCGACCGCCAGCGACCGAACCTCGCCCAACGGCCACTCGATCCGCTCCGCGACGGCCGCGGACAGCGCAATGTCGACGACCCTGGTCCGAAGGTCGGCCTCCGCGAGGAACGCGTCGTCCACGTCCGGCGGCTCAGCTTGCTCATCGATCGTCACGCCGGCCGGCAGCGCACCATCCACGAGCCTGATCCGGTCTGCGTACCCCGGATCCGCCACCAAGGTCAGCTCGATGAAAGCCACCGAGCTCGGGACCTGATCGGTGACTAGCCGCGCGGTGTCGACCAGTTGGTACGACGGCTCACCCAGCACTGAGCGGGCCAGCGGGCCGGCGGCGTCCCCGATCTCGGTCAGCCGGGCAGTGAGGTGCCGGTGGACGTCGCCGGCTGGAACCTCGGCGCCAGGTGTCCACGGGCTGAACAGGGTGGCCCGTCCGGTCACGTCCCGGACGCCGGGCGCATTCTGCTCGATGCGCTCGCGAAGCTCGTCGGTGAACATCTGCTCGATGGCTCGGGGCCACGCTGCCAGCAGGGCGGCGACGACGAGCACGACGACCGCGACGGTGAGCGCCGCACCCTTGTCGGCCAGCAGCTGCCGCCGGAAGATCCGGGCCGGACCAAAGCGAGTCACGCGCCGAACCTCCTCGACGGCGGCTCGGCAGCGCGCCCCCGCAGTCGTTCCCCGTAGCTGACGGCAGCGGCGACGGCGACGGCGGCCAGGGCACCGAGCACCGCGACCCACGGCAGGATCTGCAGCCGTAGCACCGGCTCCACACCGTAGAGCTGGACCGGTGTGGCCGCAGCAGCCAGGAGTCCGGCCACGAGCACCGTCACCAGGCCCCCGGCCACGGCGCCGAGCACGAGCGCCAGCGCGAAGACCACGAGCTGCTCCCGCCGGCCGATCTTGGCCTGAACCTTGGAACTCGCTCCGAGCGCGCGCAGGACGCTCGCCTCCGCGGCGCGCTCCCGCACGAGCACGGTGCCGGCGGCGGTCAGGCCGATCCCGGCGAGCAGCACGACGGCTCCGGTGACGACCCAGTAGGTGACCAGGCTCATCCGGGCGAAGGCGTTGGATCGCAGGTCTGCTTCAAGGGCGACCCGGTCGATCACTTCTGCGCGAGGACCAGCGGCGTCGCGTACCGACGTCGCAAGGACGGCGTCCGCGCCGGACGCGTCGATCCATACCTGGTTCGCGCGGGGAACCGAACCGGCCGACGCCAGCGCCGCGGTAGTGATGTCGCCGAGGTCCGCGACGAGCACCCTGTCGGTGGCCGCGCCCGCCACGGCGTCCGCCACACCCGCGATCTCGATCGGTATCTCCGCACCGGCGATCCGCGCCACCACCTGGTCGCCGATGGCGAGCCCTGAGCGCTCCAGGGCCGCCGCCGTGGCCTGCACCTCGATCGGAGCCGCCTTGTCGCGGCCGATCGACCACTCACCGGCCAGCAGGCGCACCTCGAATGACGGGTACGGGAAGCCGCCGCTCGTGACGACGACGCCGGGACGGGAATCGGTCTGTTCGACCGCGAAGTCCTCGCCGGTGAACCGGGGCGGATTGCCGACGAACCCGGCGCTCCAGTGGGCCGGAGGGCGAACCTCCCGCGTCGCGGCGCCGCTGATCGATCGGATCTGGGCCAGCGTGATGGTGTAGTCGTTCGCCCACACCGTCGGGCCGCTGGAGCGTTGGTGCCCGTCGATGGGCAGTTCGAGCCCGACGAGCGTCCACGGTGCCGTGCCGGCCGGCAACTCGGCCTGTACGACGTGCCGGCCCGGAGCTGCGCTGGCCGGTATGGCGAGGTCGTCGGCGCGTACCGCGGACACCAGGCCGTCGTCGTCGGCCAGCAACAGATGGACGCGCACCTGCGCGGAAGCGGGTTCGTCCTGGCCCTCGCCACCCTCGCCGCTCTCGCCGAAGTCGAGTTCGTGGGCGGTCGCGGCAGCGGTGAACACCAGCTCGACCGAGTCAGCGTTCTCCGGCAGCTGAGCGCCTTCGAGGCGGGGCCGGTCTCCGGCGAACGCGGCGAAGTGCACCTGGTTACCACCGAGCTGAACCGGGCCGGCCAGCACTGGCGTCACCGAGGCGACGCCGTCGATCTGACGGTAGGGCTCGAGGGCGGCACCCTCCGGCGGCGTGGCGGCGGTGACCGGCCGCGGAGCCAGCACGACCTGCAGGTCGGCGCCGGTGCGCTGGGCCGCGGCGTCGCGCTGCAGGTCAGCCCAGGTGCCCGAGAGCCCGGCCGCGAGGGTGCCGCTTCCCACTGCGAGCACGACGAGCGTGATCGGCACGGCGTACCCGGCTGGCCGGCGTGCGACCGACCGGATCGCCAGGACGGCACCCAGTGTCCGCCGCCGCGCCGCCAGGGCCTGGGCAGCGCGAGCGGCAACCGCCACGCCCGCGGTGACCAGCAGGCCGGCTGCGGTGAGCGCTGCAACGGGAGCCATCACAGCGAGCGGGTCGGCGCTGGATTCGCCGCTGGCGTCTTCGACCGCCGGCCCCCCGTACCGAAGGAGCTGCCACATCGTCACGAGCGCGAGCACCACGGCCACGATCCCCGTGCCGAGATGGACCGGGCGGATGCGCCGACCGGCACGGGACCGCTCAAGGACCGACGCGCGGGCCGGTGCCAGTGCCGGGCGAGTGCCGACGGCCACCAGCGTCGCGGCCGAGACCGCGGCCGCCACACCCGAGCCGGCAGCGAGCACCGTGGCTGGGGCTGCGATATCCAACACTGCGGACAGCACGAGCCAGGCTCCGGCCGCGCCGGCGATCGAGGGCAGGACCACGACCGGTAAGGCCTCGGCGAGCGACCACAGGAACACCTGCACGACCGACGCCCCGCGCGCCCGGTAGACCGACGTCTCGGTGGTGCGGGCCAGGGCCAGCAGCCGGCCGACGAGTGCCACGGCGAGCACGCCCGCCACGGCGAACAGCAGCAACGGTGCCGCCGTCACCGCCTGGGCGGCGCGCCGCTTGTACTCCGTGTCGCGCAGCACGTCCAGGACGCTGCTGTCGGTCTCGACCCGTGCCTCGGACGTGCGGTCGTCCTGCTCCAACCGGGGCCGAATCCGCGGTAGCGCCGCTTGCAGGGAGTCGATGTCGCGCGCCACCAGGCGGTCGAGGTCCGGGACGATCCGCCAGCGGCTGGTAAGGGTCAGGCCCGGCACCGCCTTGAGCCCGGCCTCACCCATGACTCCGACCAGGTCGGTTTGTACGTCGGCACCGTCGGCTTCTCGTTCCTCGAACCAGAACGGCGAGCCAGCGTCCAGGGGCCTCCAGAGCCCGACGACATCGAGCACCACGGCGTCGCCGCGGTCGGAGAACGAGATCACGTCGCCTACCGAGATGTCCAGCTCGGCGGCGGGCGCGGCGTGGATCACGACAGGGTACGGCTCACCGCCGCGAGGTGTGCCCGGCCAGTCGCCGGCAACGAGCTCGGCGTGGTCGGTGAAGTCTGGATAGGCGGCAAGCACGAGCCGGCCGATTCCAGAGTCCGCTTCGGCCTCGTCCCGCCCGTTCTCCTCGATCGGTGGCGGGCCATCAGGTCCCGGAAACGCGACCCGGCTGCGTGCGATCTGGCTGCGGTGGACCCGATGCGGCGCATCGAGCCCGGCGAGCTGCTCGGACAGCACCGCGTCCACCTGATCGGGTTCGCCGCCCGTGCTCGACACTTCGAACGCGAGACGGGCGTCTCCGCTCCCGTCGGCAAGCGTGGTGCGCGTCGCGGCGTCGGTGGCGGCCGCGAGATACCCCGCCACGCCAGCCGCAGTTCCGCTGCCGACCAGAACTACCGCGGCGAGCGCCAAGCGGATCAACGGCTGCGCGCGAGCTCTGCGCCTGCGCAGACGGGCGCTCCGCATACTTGGCTACTCCTGAAGGGAGGCTGAACAAGGTGGACCCGGAGGCACCCTATCGGTCCGGTCTGCGGACCAGGTAGGCTCCAATGGCCGCAGCGGCCGTGACGTTCAGCGAATCGATTCCAGGAGCGAGCGGGATCATCACCCGCTGGTCCGCGGTGGCCATCCAGCGCGCCGACAACCCGGCTCCTTCTGACCCGAGCACGAGGGCCATCCGCTCGGTGTGGACGACGTCCTCGATGGGCACCGCGTCGAGGGCGGGGGTCAACGCCAGCACCTGGAACCCTGCGTCCCGCAGCTGGACGAGGCCGTCGTACCAGTTGGTGATCCGCGCGTACGGCACGCCGAAGACCGCGCCCATCGACACCTTGATCGATCGCCGGTACAACGGGTCGGCGCAGCGCGGGCTCAGCAGCACCGCGTCCATGCCGAGCCCGGCCGCGCAGCGGAAGATCGTCCCGACGTTGGCGTGGTCGACCAGGTCCTCGCAGACGATGATCCGCATTGCGCCGTCGATGACCTCCTCGACGTTCGGTAGCGGGCGCCGATGCATGGCCGCCAGCGCGCCGCGGTGCACGTGGAAGCCGGTGACCTGCTCGATCAGCGCTTCGTCGGCGACGTAACACGGCACATCGCCGGACGCGTCGAGGACGTCGGCGAGTGATTCCGTCCAGTGCGGCGCCATGAGGAACGACCGGATCGCGTACTCAGCCTCCACCGCCCGGCGGACGACCTTCTCCCCCTCCGCGATGAACAGGCCGTGCTCGGCCTCCAGGAACTTGCGCAGCTGGACGTCCCGCAGCGACACGTAGTCCGCGAGTCGCGGATCGCCCACCTCCGCTACGGGCTCGACGCGGGCCATGTCAACGTGATCTCGTAGTGCTCTTCGTCCTCGACGATCTCCAGGTCACCCGGCGATCGCCGGAAGATCGTCATCATCGCTTCGTTGCCGGTCAGCACGTCTGCGGTGAAGCCGTGCACACCGTGCCGGCGCGCGTAGTCCATGGTGATGGCGTGGAGCGTGGAACCGAGCCCCTCGCCCTGCCATTCCGGGTCGACCAGGTACGCGACGTCCGCCATGCCCGTTTCCGGGTCGAGATAGTACGTCGCAGTGCCAACGATCTCGCCGCTTTCCCGGCCGCCGCTGACCGCCGCGAAGGTCATCTCTTCCTCGTAGCCCACGCTGGCCAGGTGCTCGGCGTGCGCGAGGGTGAGGGACGACAGCCGGCGGAAGAACCGCGTCAGTACGTCTGCCGGCCGAAGCCGGTAGAACAGCGCCTGCAAGGCGGGAGCGTCGGCCGTGCGGGTCGGGCGGACGAGCAAGATGGTGCCGTCGCGTAGTTCGACGTCCCGCTCTTCCTCGACCGGATACGCTCGCCGGCTGCGCAGCCGCTGTCCGGACGGAACCAGGCCCAGCGTGGTGGCCGCCGCGAGCAGGTCGTCCCGGTGGTCCGGATGCGCGATCTCGATCAGCGCGATGGCACGCTCACGCACCGACGCCCCTTGGAGGTACGCCGCGCCGTATTCGGTGACCACCCAGTGGACGTCCCATCGCGGAATCGTCACCGGCTCGGCCTGCCCGAGGACCGGTCTGAGAGCCGGCGAGCCGTCCGGCGCGACGGACGGGAGGCACACGACGGCCCGCCCGTCGCGGCACCGGGCCGCTCCCCGGTGGAAGTCCACCTGCGCGCTCACGCCTCCGTACGGGCGGCCGTCCCGCGCCTCGGCGCAGACCTGGCCGGTCAGGTCGATGCTGAAGGCCTGTGTGATCGAGACCATCCGGCGCTGCGCGGCCACCACGTCGGGGTCCCCCACCTCGTCGATCGGGCGGAGCACCACATCCGGGTTGTCATCAATGACGTCATACAACCGACTCGTGCCCAATGCGAGGCTGGCCACGACCCGTCCCTTGCTCATCGTCTTGCGCCGGCCGGTGACCGCACCGCTGGCCATCAGGCCCAGGATCGCGTCGGTGATGACGTCGGAGTGGATGCCGAGGTCGCGGCGCGAGCCGAGGTACTCGAGGACCTGGTTGGGCACCCGGCCGAACCCCACCTGCAGCGTCGATCCGTCGTCGACCAGGCGGGCGACGTAGCGGGCGATCTGCTCGGCGACCTCGCCAGCGGGTGCGTGCACGTACTCGGCCACGACCGGCTCGACCTCGACGATCGCGTCGAACCGCTCGAAGGGCACCAGGCTGTGCGGCCCGGTGCGGGGCATGGCGGGGTTGATCTCGGCGATGACGATGTCGGCCTGCCGGACCGCCTCGAGAGTTGTGTCAACCGCAACTCCGAGCGAGCACCGGCCGGCCACGTCCGGCGGGCTGACCTGCACCAACGCCACGTCGACCCGCAGCCGTCCGCGCCGCATCAACCGGGGAGCGTCAGCCAGTGGCAGTGGGACGTACTCGACCCGGCCGTTTCCCATCAGGTCTGCGACGTTGGTACCGACGTACAGGACGCGCTGGCGCAGGACGGCGTTCGCCTGCCCGGTTTCGGCGAGGAAGTGCACCAGCTGGACACCCGGGTGCTGGACGGCCTGCTCCTCGAGGGCGGCGACGAGCGTCCGAGGTGTTCCGGTGGCCGTGCCGACGAACACCTGCGCGCCGGCCGGGATCCGGGACACCGCCTCGCTGGCAGTTACACATGCCTCGCGCCAGGAGCGCGCGGCGACGCCGGGCAGCCGCATGGCACCTCACACTAGCGTCACGACGGCGATGATCCCGATCAGGACGACGATCGCTCGTAGTCCGTTGGGAGGCAGCAGCCGCGCCACCCGGGCGCCGAGGAGGCCACCAGCGGCGGCCCCGACCGCGACCAGGCCGGCCGCGGCCCAGTTGACATTCGCCACAATGACGAACAGCACACCCGCGACGAGGTTGGCCAGGCCGGCGAGCACGTTCTTGGCGGCGTTGACCCGCTGGAGTGTCTCGTCCAGCCCGAGGGCGAGGACGGCGATCAGCAGGACGCCCTGGGCGGCGCCGAAGTAGCCGCCGTACATACCGGTCGCGAAGACGGCCAGCCACACCAGCGGCCCGCCGTGGTCCAGCCGGGGCCGGTCGGCGAGCCGGCGGACCAGCCACGGCTGGATCACGACCAGCACGCAGGCGAGCAGGATCAGCGCCGGCACGACGGTTGCGAACACGCCGGGCGGCAGTACCAGGAGCAGAGTCGCGCCCAGCACTGAGCCGATGAGTGTGCAGGCGCCCAGCCGCAGGAGGCGGTCGCGCTGGCCGACCAGCTCGCGGCGGTAGCCCCAGGCGCCGGACACCGCCCCCGGGATGAGCCCGACCGTGTTGGAGACGTTTGCCACGACCGGCGGCAGCCCAACCCAGACCAGCGTCGGGAACGTGATCAGGCTGCCCGACCCCACCACGGCGTTGATCGTCCCGGCTCCGAGCCCGGCCAGCACGATGAGGCCGGCCTCGACGACAGTCACCGGCGGCCGCCCACCCAGCCCCGACTTGTCCGGCCGCCGGCGAGTTGTCTGGGCCGCGTGTCGCGTTCGCGCAGGTCACCGACCT
>JASLBX010000062.1 GCA_030146385.1 Jiangellaceae bacterium
TATTCGTCACCAGTTCGCTGACGAGCAGTTCAGCGGTGAACCAGTCGCATCGGTTGCCCGCGGAGCGCAACCATTCGCGGACGGCCTCCCTGATTCGCGGAACCTCGTCCGGTAGCGCAGCGAGCTGCACGTGCAGCCCGGGATCGCTGGACGTCTCAGTCATGGTGTTGGTGTGGTTGAGGAAACAGTGGTCCAGAACTTGGTCAGCATCGCGACGGTTTCGCGTGGACGCTCAACGGCAGGAGAGTGCCCGGCCTGCTCGATGACCTCAAGCTGTGCACCCAGCCGGTGCGCCATGTCGGCCTGTAGGTCTCGCGGCCAGCCGTCGTCAGTGATGCCGTACGCCACCAGCGCGGGGACGCCGGTGGCGGCGAGCGCGTCCACGTCGTCTGACGCCGAAATCAAGTGGTGCGTCATCGCTCGCAAGGATACGGGGTCGTTGGCCAGGAAACGCTTCTCAAGGAAGCGCTCGATCTCGTCCGGAACCTCGGGTGCGCCTTGCGATCGCTCGTACGCTCGCTTGGCCTCCCATGTCGCCTGCAGCCCGACCGCCGGGATGGCATCCGCCATGGCCTGGAGCAATTGCCGGCGGTCGCTGGGGATGGCGGCTGGTCCCGAGCAGAGCAGAGTGAGCGATGTGGCGATTCCGGAATGGTGCAGCACCGCCGACCGCGCCACCAGCCCACCGAACGAATGGCCGACGAGGTGGACCTCCTGGCTTGCACCTGCGCTGTGCTCGATCAGGGCCGCGAGGTCGGCGGCGAGAGCCGGCAGGGTGTAGTCGTCCTCACGGGCGGTGCCCGGCGTCTCGTACTGGCCGCGTTGGTCCAAGGCGACGGCGTGGTACCCGGCGTCCGCGAGCGGCGCTAGGACGGCGATGAAATCCTCCTTGCTCCCCGTCCAGCCAGGCACCAGTAGGGCCACCGGCCCGTGGTCGGTACCTGCCTCGAGGACGGCGAACTCGCCCCGTGTCGTCGTGGCGCGGCGGGCGCGTGCGCCGTCCGGGAGGGCAAGATACGGAGGTGTGCTCACTTGCGCAAAGGTACCCAACCCGAATCGGCTCGCCCACCTCGTGATCTTTGCGTGACAATGGCGTATGCTGCCCGGGCAGCAGGCACAGGTGGGAGGTCGTCGATGCCGGGTCGCCACGCCGAATCCCGACGGGATCGGCGCCGCCGGGCTCGCCGCGCGGCACGTGCGCGACGGTTCACCGCTTCGTCCTCCGCGGCCCTGCTCGCCGTCGCCGGACTCGGCGCGATGGACAAGATCTCCGTGTTCGACGGCTTTGACGGCCGCGATGAGCCAGATACCGGCGAGATCGCTGCGATCTCGGACGATCTCATCACCGAGCAGGCAGCCGAGCGCGACCCGACGCCGCTGGCCCGCGGCTCTGACCGGACGAGCGCTCCGCCGACGGTATCGGCGACGCTCGACGCGGGTCCGACCTACAAGCCCCCGGCCCGCCAACCGCTGCCGGCTGACAGTGGAAAGGGCAAGCGGGTGGTGTTCGACATCACCGCGCAGCAAGTGTGGTTGGTGAACGCCGACAACGAGGTAGAGCGTACCTATCTGGTGTCGGGCAGCCGGTACGACCAACTCGACCCGGGCTCGTACGAGGTCTTCTCCGCGTCGCGGCACGCCGTGAGCTGGACGGGCAAGGACACCATGGAGTACATGGTCCGCTTCCACCGCGGCGAGAACTCCAACATCGGGTTCCACGACATCCCGGTGAGCGAGGCTACCGGCGACGAGGTCCAGACCCTCTCCGAGCTCGGGACGCCGCTGTCCGACGGCTGCATCCGGCAGGACGTCGAGGACGCCAAGGCGCTCTACACATTCGCGCCCGTCGGTACGACGGTGGTTGTGGTCCGCACCTGAGCGCGTTGCTCAGCTGAGCGGGACCCACGGCGGGCGGATCCGCACCAAGGTTTCACGGTGTCGCTGGCCGCGAGCATCAAAGCTTCCAGAATGTCGCTACTGCAGCATCGTGGAGCCTTGGTGCGGCCATGATTGAGCACCGTGGAACCTTGGTGCGGCCGAGCGTCAGTTGTCGGGCGTAGTTGCCGTGTTCTGACCCGACTGCGTCGCTGAGACGGGGGAGCCGCTCCTGCGCCGGTTCCGGCGGCGCGGGCGGCGGGCAGTACCGTCCCCGCTCGTGTCGCCGGCGGCCTTTCCGGACGAGTTCGAGGGAGGCGAACTGTTCGCGCCGGCGGGCGGTGTGTCGCCACGGTCGCGTGCCGCGTCCGTGCCGGATGCCGGAGAGCCGTCGACTGGATTTCCGCTCCGGGTCCGCCGGCGATTGCGCTGGCGGCGGGGGCGGCGCTCCTCGTCGCCGGACGACGACCCGCTTCGGGGACGCCTGCCTTCCGCGCCGCGAGACCCCGACCGGGACTTCGAACCGCGTGACCGCGATTTGGGTCCGCCGCGGCCCGTCTCGCCGAGGTCTTCAACGTCTTCGGCGTCGAGCCCGGCACGAGTGCGCTGCTCCTTAGGCAGCGTCCCCTTCGTGCCCGGTGGAATGCCGAGGTCGTGGAAGAGGTGTTCGCTGCTGGAGTAAGTCTCTGCGGGGTCCGGGAACGGTAGGCCGAGTGCTTCGTTGATCATTCGCCAGCGGGCCAGGTCTTCCCAATCGACCAAGGTCACCGCGACACCCGAGGCGCCGGCCCGGCCGGTGCGGCCGATGCGGTGCAGGTACGTCTTCTCATCCTCCGGGCAGGCGATGTTGATTACGTGTGTCACGCCTTCGACATCGATGCCGCGGGCGGCGACGTCGGTGGCCACGAGCACGTCCACCTTGCCGGACCGGAAAGCGCGCAGCGCCTGCTCACGGGCGCCCTGCCCGAGATCGCCGTGGACGGCGGCCGCCGCAAACCCACGCCCGGTCAGCTCGTCGGCGACCTTCTGGGTCAGCCGCTTGGTCTTGCAGAAGATCATGGTCAGTCCGCGGTTCTCAGCTTGCAGTACCCGGGCGGTGATCTCTTCCTTGTCCAGCGAGTGCGCCCTGTATACGAATTGAGCCGTCGCCGGGACCGTCTGGGTCTCGTCCGGCGACTCCGCACGGATGTTCAGCGGGTGCCGCAGGTAGCGGCGGGCCAGGCTGACCACCGCGGCGGGCATGGTCGCCGAGAAGAGCATCGTCTGCCGGAGCTCCGGCGTCAGGCTGATCAGCTTCTCGACGTCCGGCAGGAAGCCGAGGTCGAGCATCTCGTCGGCCTCGTCGAGGACCAGCACCTTGATGTGGC
>JASLBX010000107.1 GCA_030146385.1 Jiangellaceae bacterium
TCTACGACTCGCTGCTGTCCGAGTTCGCGGCGATGGGCTTCGAGTACGGCTACTCGGTGGCCCGGCCGGAGGCGCTCGTGCTGTGGGAGGCCCAGTTCGGCGACTTCGCCAACGGTGCCCAAACGATCATCGACGAGTTCATCGTGTCGGGTGAGACCAAGTGGGGCCAGAAGTCCGGCGTCGTCCTCCTGCTGCCGCACGGGTACGAGGGCCAGGGGCCTGACCACTCGTCCGGGCGGATCGAGCGGTTCCTGACCATGGCGGCCAACGACGCGATGCGTGTCGCCCAGCCGTCGAGTCCGGCGTCATACTTCCACCTGCTGCGGCTGCATACGCTCTCGTCTGAGCACATCCCGCTGATCGTGTTCACGCCGAAGTCGATGCTCCGGAACAAGCGGGCGACGTCCATGCCGGCCGATCTGACCGACGACTCCGCGTTCCGGCCGGTCATCGGTGACGCCGACATCACGCCGTCGTCGGTCGAGCGGGTGCTGCTCTCCAGCGGCAAGATCGCGTGGGAACTCCGGGCTGAGCGCCAGAAGCGGGAGGACACCCGGACGGCGATCGTGCCGGTCGAGCAGCTATACCCACTGGCGGCTGCGGAGATCGCCGCTGAGCTGAACCGGTACCCGTCGCTGCGCGAGGTCCGCTGGGTGCAGGACGAGCCGCGGAACATGGGCCCGTGGCCGTTCATGGCACTGAACCTGCGCCCGCACCTGGACGGCCGGCCGCTCAACGTGGTCTCCCGCCCGGCAAGCACCTCGCCGGCAGTGGGCTCGCCGTCGCAGCACCAGGCCGAGCACCGTGAGTTAATGGACCAGGCTTTCGCGTAGGGCGTCGATGTACTTCACCGATCGCGGCATCGAGGAGCTGGACGACCGCCGCGGGGACGAGACCGTCACCCTGGGCTGGGTGGCCGAGAAGCTCCGCGAGTTCGTCGACCTCAACCCCGAGTTCGAGACGCCCGTCGAGCGGCTGGCCACCTTCCTGGCCCGGCACGACGACGAGGACGCCTAGCTCAGGCCGCTGTTTCTTGATCAACGGCGAATGTCCCGGGTAGCCGGGACGTTCGGTACATCGATCATGGAAGGTGCTGGCGTAGCCTGGCGCGGTGCGAGATGTGCGAGTGTGCGTGTTCGGCGACTCCCTGGTCGCGGGGGTCGGTGACTCGACCGAGCTCGGCTGGGTAGGCCGGGTCGCCGCCAAGACACCGCGCGCCGGCGACATTCAACTCACCGCCTACCCACTGGGCGTACGGGGCGAGTCGACCGAGGAGATCGTCGTCCGGATCCCTCTCGAGAGCGCGGCCCGGTTCGCTCGCGGCGACGAGCACCGGATCGTCATCTCAGCCGGGGTGAACGACGCCAACCGCGGCATTCCGCCCGCTCAGTCGGCCGTAGCGCTGGCCTTCGCTCTAGGATCGACGGACGTCCCCACGCTCGTCGTGGGCCCGCCTCCGCTCGGCGACGCCGCGCTGACCGCCCGGATCGCCATGGTCGACGAGGCCTTCGCCAGCGTGTGCGCACGTAGCGGCGTCCCGTACATCTCGACGTACGACCGGCTGCTGCGCCGTCCCACCTGGCGGCGCGCCAGGGCGGACGACGGGGTCCACCCCGACCGGTCCGGCTACGCCATGCTCGCCCGCACCATGCTGGATGGCTGGTTGTCCTGGCTGGGTCTGCCGTCCCCGAAGCGGTCGACCGAGAACAGCCGCGCGACGTGAGTCAGCAGCTCGTCAGATCGTCAGCACGACCTTGCCGAACACGTCGCCGCGCTCCATGGCAGCGAAGCCGTCCCGCGCGTCGGCGAGGGGCAGGACGCGGTCGATGACCGGACGCACCCCGGTGTGCTCGCAGAACGCGATCAGGCGCGCCAGCTCGTCGCGCGTTCCCATGGTCGAGCCCTGGACCCGCAGCTGGAGGAAGAAGATCCGGGCCAGCTCCGTGTCGGCGGTTCGCCCGGACGTCGCGCCTGAAAGCACCACCGTCCCGCCCGGCTTGACCGACCGCAGCGAGTGCTGCCAGGTGGCCTCGCCCACGCTCTCCATCACCGCGTCCACTCGCTCGGGGAGCCGGGAGCCGGACTCGAAAACCTGTTCCGCGCCCAGCTCCAGCGCACGGGCGGCCTTGTCGGGATTGCGTGAGGTCGCCCACACCCGCACCCCCGCCGCCGCGCCGAGTGAGATCAGCGCGGTCGCCACGCCGCCGCCGGCCCCTTGCACGAGGACTGTAGAGCCCGGCGTCACGTTCGCCTGAGTGAACAGCATGCGGTAGGCGGACAGCCACGCCGTCGGCAGGCACGCGGCCTCCTCGAACGACAGGGCGGCCGGCTTGGGTACCAGGTTGCGGCGGGGAACGGCGACCCGCTCGGCCAGCGTCCCCTGGTAGCGCTCGGACAGCAGCGAACGGGACGGATCGAGCGTCTCGTCACCGAGCCACGCGTTGTCCGAGATCACGCTGTGGACGATGACCTCGTTTCCGTCGTCGTCGGTCCCGGCCGCGTCGCAGCCCAAGATCATCGGGAGTTGCTCTTCACGCAGGCCCACGCCCCGAAGGGTCCACAGGTCATGGTGGTTGACGGTCGCGGCGCGGACGGAGACGGTCGTCCAGCCGTCGTCCGGGACCTCCGGGTCGGGACGCTCACCGAGCGCGAGGGCGGCCAGCGGATCATCGGCGTCAAAACTGTCGGCGTAGGCGGCGAACATGGTCGCGACGATACCGGGCCACGATCCGCACCGGCCGCACCCGAGCGCCTCCGACCCTGCAGGGTCAGGCTGGCGGGCTTCCAAACCGGCGCCACCCGGGCCGCGGCCAGACCCTGCCCAGGACGACGGCCACGACGTCCGTCTCGGGAATCGCGCCGACGAGCCAGGAATCCACGCCCTCGGCCGGGTTGTCCCTCTCCACCCACCATCCATCGGCCTCACGGCGGGTTACCCGCTTGACGGACGCTCCCCCGCGGTCCGGCAGCCGGACGACGGCGAGCTGGCCCATCCGCGGTGCGCCGCCGTACCGGACCAGCAAACGGTCGCCGTCGCGCAGCGTGGGCTCCATCGAGCGACCACGCACGATGGCGAACCCGTACCTGCCCACAACCAGCCCTCCCCTGTCTAGAACGACCATCCGGAGTAGTGTCACGTGAGTACGCGGTTGACTACACGGAGGGACACCAGGATGCTCACGCGTCTGTTCTCGCGCACCATCGAGGTAACGGCTCACTGCGACCTGCCTTGCGGCGTGTACGACCCAGCGCAGGCTCGGATCGAGGCCCAGTCGGTCAAGGCTATCTGCGAGAAGTACAACGACAGCGACGACGAAGAGTTCCGTACCCGCGCGCTGATCATCAAGGAGCAGCGAGCCGAGCTGGTCAAGCACCACCTGTGGGTGCTGTGGACCGACTACTTCAAGC
>JASLBX010000122.1 GCA_030146385.1 Jiangellaceae bacterium
CGGGAGCCGGTCGGCGAGCAGCCCGCCCACCGGAGCGACCAGCAGGAACGGCAGGAAGTGCAGGCCGGTGGCGATGCCGAGCGATGCCGGGCCCGCGCCGAGGACGACGAGCACCAGCCAGTCCTGCGCCACCCGATGCATCCTGGTGCCGACGTTGGACACGAGCATGCCCGACCAGTAGAGCCGGTAGTCGTGATGGCGGAGGGAGTGGAACGTAGGGCTCACGACGACGCCAGCTTCTCGAGCACGGGTACGGCTCGGCGAAGCACCTCGCGCTCGTCGGGCGTGAGCTCACGGAGACGCTGATTCAACCAGGCGTCGCGGCGCCTGCGGTCGGCGGCCAGCATGGCCTTGCCCTCATCGGTGAGCCGGACGATGACCAGGCGCCGGTCGCTCGCGTCGGGCCCACGGGCGGCCAGACCCCGCTCCTCGAGCGCGGAGACGATGCGAGTCATGGACGGCGGCTGGATGCGCTCGGCGGCGGCGAGCTCGCCCAGCGTGATCGGGCCAAGGCGGGCCAGCGCGCCCATTGCGGAGATCTGGTTCAGTGTGAGCGAGGCGTCCTCGCGCTCGTTGCGCAGCCGCCTCGCCAGGCGCATGACCGACACCCGGAGCGCGCTGGCCAGGCCAGCCTGACTGCGAGTGGGCGTGGTAGCGGTCATGACCGTTAGTTTAGCTCATTACCCTTGCTAACGGCCAGTGGTTAAACACGGGCATGCTACTGACACGTGAGAGGCACAGCCTGGCGACTAAGGCGCCGCAAAGAGGTGTGACAAGCTGTTCGTGGGCCTAGTCGCGACGAGCCCGCCGGCCGCGGTACTCGCGGCTCGGCTCGTCATCGTCCTCGAGCAGGAAGTCCGCGCCACGGCGGCTCTCGGTCGTTGGCTCGTCGGTGAAGAACTCACTGTCGATGTTAACAGTGCGGCGGGGTGGCGGTGCGCCAATGTCGGCCGGCGGTGGGGGTGGCTCCGGCGGCGGTGGCGGTGGGGACCGACGAGCCGCCCCGTCCTGGCGAGCCGCCTCGTCCTGGAGGAATTCCGGGTACGACGGTGGCTCGTAGCCTGCCGCCGCCGCCCGAGCCTGCTCCTCGCGGTACCGCCGAGCCAGCTCTTCGTCCCGTGGGTGCCGGCGTGACCGGTCGGGATCCGGCGAGTAGCCGGCCGGCGCGGCCGTATCGGCATATGGCGCGTCCGGGTATGCCGGCTCGCGGGGCGGAGACTCCGGCGGTGCGGGTCTTGGCGAGGGAGGCGGTGCGGCCTGGTGTGGCGGCGTCGCCGGTTCGGGCCGCGCGGGCGGGTGGTCGCCTCGTGCAGGTGGAGGCTCCGCGGTCACCGGTGGGACGTCGCCAGTCACCGCTGGGAAGTCCCCGGTCACGTATCCCGGCGGCGGCCGGCCGCCAGGCGAGTGCGTCCTGGTGTGCTCGCCGGTGTCGTGACCGGCTGACGGTCGCGGCGCGGCCGGTGGTGACGCGGCCGGTGGTGGACCGGCAAGCGGTGGTGCAGCGGGCGGTGGTGCCGACGGCGGTGGCGGTGGCGGCGGCTCGAACGGGAGAGGAGCGGCAGGCGGGGTCTGATCGTGCGGCGAGTGCCCCTGGGTCGGCTGCTCAAACCCGGCGCCGGAAGCGTCATTCTCGGCCGCCAGAGCGGCGAGCTCGCCGTCGGCCCAGTCCCTGGCACTGTCAAACCCAGCGTCGGCTTCCGCCTCCGCGTCGAGCTCCGCCCTCGCGATGGCGTCACGCCGCTTGCGGCAGTACTCAAGGCCCAGCAGGCCGAGGCCGACACCCGCCAGGCAGGCCCAGATCCACCATCCCCGGCCGGCGTCGTCGAGCTCGCTCCGGAAGAACGCAAGGACAACGAAGGCAAGCGCCCAAAGGACGGTGATGATGGCCACCGTGCGGACGCCGTCGACGTCCACCGGCTTGATATCTGGTGGGGCTCCGGCCCGGCCACGCCGCCTTTCCATATCTAGAAGGCTATCTGGCGCACGCCTGACTTGCGTCCTCGGACGTCAAATGCGGGCGAATCAGGCGCGGGCCGCATGGGTTGCCGGCCCAGAACGTTGCGCCGGTGCTCGCGCCAGCGCTCCATCGTGGCTGGCACCTCGTCGCGCCGAACCGCACTGGACACCGCGGCGGGGCTCATCCCGAGCCCGGCTGCGATCTGCCCGACCGTGTGCTTTTGACTGTCGCCGACCAGTAGATAGGCGAACACGCGCGCGGCCATCCGCGGTAGCCCCGAGTCGGCCAGTAGCGCGAACTGTTCGACAAACCAGCGGACCGCGTCACCAGCCTTCGGTTCGGACATCTGCGTCACCCGCACCTCCCCGCCGTCACGTCCTGGCGCTCAACGTGCTTCACAAAGGTGTGAATTATCTCCGGAGGTTCCGGTCTACTGCCCCAGCGCCTCCTTCCTGTAGTCTTGCCAGCGCGCAATCAAGGACGGCAGCTCCTTGCGCATGAACGCGAAGTACGCCTCGGTCTCGGCCATCCGGCGCCCGCCCGGCCGGTCACGACCGAGCAGCGCGACACCCTCGGCCGCAATCCGCTCGAACGGCTCGAGCAGCCCTTCACGCTTGAGGAAGATCTCCGACCAGATGTCGTCGCCATAGAGAACGTAGGTATCCGTGCGATCGCCCGGCTCCCGTTGCTTGCCGAGCAGGCCGGCCTGCACGAGGTCACGTACCGCGGTCGAGATCGCGGCCGGGCTGACCCGCAACGCTTCGGCGAGCTGGGTTGCGGTGTACCGGTCGGCGTCGTCGATGAGCGCGTACGCGAATACGCGAGCAGGCATCCGAGCCATACCGGTGCTGGCCAGTACTATCGCGAACCGCTCGACAAAGCGGAGAATCTCTTCGCGATCGTGATCAGTTGATGCGTCTGCCACGGTGAACCACCTCTCGGCCACAGTCTCTACGCTTGCTTTACGCATAAGACACTTCACAAGTTCGTGAAACTCATGATAGCTTACGAGCCATGACTACAGCCATTGCGACTTCCGGGCTCGTCAAGACGTTCGGGCCAACCCGCGCGCTCGATGGACTCGACCTTACGGTTGAGACCGGCGAGGTGCACGGCTTCCTCGGCCCGAATGGCGCTGGCAAGTCCACGACGATCCGCGTGCTGCTGGGGCTGCTGCGCGCCGATTCCGGCCAGGTCACGATGCTCGGCGGCGACCCATGGAATGACGCGGTCGCCCTTCACCGCCGGCTCGCGTACGTGCCGGGTGACGTCGAGCTCTGGCCGAACCTGACTGGAGGCGAGGCGATCGATCTGCTAGGCCGGCTGCGTGGCGGGCTGAACCAGGCGCGTCGCGACGAGCTGATCGAGCGATTCGATCTCGACCCGACGAAGAAGGGCCGCACGTACTCCAAGGGCAACCGGCAGAAGGTGGCGATCATTGCCGCGCTCGCGTCGGACGCCGAACTCCTGCTGCTGGACGAACCCACCGCCGGGCTCGACCCCCTCATGGAGGTGGTGTTCCAGGACGTGATCAACCGGATGAAGACCGAGGGACGTACAGTCCTGCTGTCGAGCCACATCCTCGCGCAGGTCGAGAAGCTCGCGGACCGGATCAGCATCATCCGGCTCGGCAAGATCGTCCAGTCCGGAACCCTGACCGAAATGCGGCATCTCACCCGGACGACGATCGAGGCACACACGGCGGCTCCCGTCACGGGACTTGAGAGCCTCGCCGGCCTCCATGCCGTCGAGACCACCGACGGCCGCGTGCGGTTCGCGGTTGACGGTGAGTATCTGGACGCGGCGGTCAAACACCTTAGCGGCTTCGGCATCCGGGCTCTCACCAGCCACCCGCCGACACTCGAAGAGCTCATGC
>JASLBX010000134.1 GCA_030146385.1 Jiangellaceae bacterium
ATGGTCAGTCTTGCCGACCGCGTCGATGACCGGGTGGGCGGCTTCTCCAAGGGCATGCAACAGCGGCTTGGGCTGGCCGTCGCACTTGTGGCTCGCCCGGAACTTGTCGTACTGGACGAGCCGACCAGCGCCCTGGACCCGATCGGCCGGGCCGACGTACGAGACTTGCTGCTCTCGCTGAAGGCGAAGGGAGTGGCGGTGCTGCTCAACTCGCACCTCATCGGCGAGGTGGAGCGGGTCTGTGACCGGGTCGTCATCCTGGACAAAGGCCGGGTCGCCGCGTCGGGCAGCCTGGCCGAGCTGCTCGGCCAGCGCGAGTTGCGGCTACGGCTCGAGGGCGTCGGGGCCGAGGCGGAGGCGCGTCTGGCCGCGGCCGGCCGACTCATGCGGAGCGGAGATTCGTTCACCGTCGCTCTGCCGGCGGAAGAGGCGGCCTCGATCGTGCCGGAGCTCGTGGCCGACCTGGTCGCCCTCGGAGTGCAGGTGCACGCCGTCGAGCCGGGACGGATCAGCCTTGAGGAGCGGCTGCTCGACATCCTCCGCGCCGGCGCGGAAGGTGACCATCGATGACCATCCGGACCGTGCTCACGATCGCGGCCCTCACCATCCACGAGTCCTCGCGCCGTCGGGTGCTGCGCGCGCTCGTCGCGATGACGCTCGTGCTGCTGGCGCTCAGCGCGTTCGGGTTCTCCCGGATCGACGCGGAGTTCTCCGGCCTTACCAGCGGCGAGGCCCGCTTGATCGCGTCCATCGTGCTCAATCTGGTCATGTTCGGACTGAGCCTGATCGCCGCGCTCGGCACCGCGTTCCTCGCCGGGCCCACCGTGGCCGGTGAGATCGAGTCCGGGATGGCGCTCTCGGTGCTGGCCCGGCCGGTCCGCCGCTCGGCGGTGCTGGTGGGCAAGTGGCTGGGGCTCATTACGTTCGGCAGCGGCTTCGTGGTGCTGGCGGGGGCCACCCAGTTCGTCGTCGTCTGGGTCACCGTGGGGTACTGGCCGCCGAGCCCGGTGGAGGGGCTCGCGCTGCTCGCCGCGCAGGTCACCGTGCTGCTCACCCTCGGCCTGATGCTGTCGACGATCATCTCCCCGATGGCGTCGGGCATCGTGGCGGTCGGTCTCTTCGGCGCCACCTGGATCGCGGGCATCGTCGGCACGATCGGCGAACTCCTCGACAACGACGGTGTGGCCGGGGTCGGCACGATCTCCCGGATGCTGCTGCCTACCGACGGCCTGTGGCGCGGTGCGATGCACGCCTTCCAGGATCCGACCGTGTTTGCGGTGTACGGCTTCAACGAGGGCCCTCACCCGTTCCTGGGCGACTCCTCGCTCACCCTCACCTACCTTGGCTGGGTCGTGCTCTGGGTCGTACTTATGCTCGGGCTTGCCGGCGTGGTTTTCCGGCAGCGCGATCTCTGATCTGATCGGCTGATCAACCCGGTCAGCGCCGGGCGCGGGAGATCTCGTAGAGCGCGACACCCGCCGCGACTCCCGCGTTCAGTGATTCGACCTCGCGGGCGATCGGAATCCGTCCCACCACGTCGCAAGCCTGCGTGACGACCCGCGACATGCCGGCGCCCTCGGAACCGACGACGAGGCACATCGGCTCAGCGGCGACCTCGATGTCGCTCACGTCAACCGTCCCGTCCCCGGCGAGACCCACAATGAACAGTCCTTCTTCGGCGTACGAACGCAACTGGCGGGCCAGGTTCGTGGCGCGCGCGACGGGTATCCGGGCCGCCGCTCCCGCAGACGTCTTCCACGCTCCGACGGACATGCCGGCGCTGCGCCGTTCGGGGACGACCACGCCATGAGCGCCGAACGCAGCCGCCGACCGCACGACCGCTCCGAGGTTCCGTGGATCGGTCACTCCGTCCAGAGCCACGACGAGGGGGACCTCTCCCGCGTCCCGGGCGGCCGCCACCAGATCATCCGGATGGGCGTACTCGTAGGCAGGGACGGTCAGCGCCACACCCTGATGAACCGCTCCAGCCGTGAGTCTGTCGAGCTCGGGCCGTGGCGCCTCCAGCACCGACAGCCCACGCTCAGCCGCAATCTTGAGTATTTCGCGGACCCGGTCGTCCGAGTCGATCCGTTCGGCCACGTACAGCGCCTTGACGGGGACGCCCGCCCGGAGGGCCTCGACGACGGCGTTACGTCCGGCGACGGTCTCGGCGGTCCCGGTGCGGCCCCGGCCACCGCCGCCCGGCCGTCCCGAGCCGCCGGACGCCTTACGGGCAGCCGCAGTGCGCCGTGCCTTCGGGTGGCCCGGACGCAGCTCAGCCGGCGGCGTCGGGCCCTTGCCTTCGAGCGACCGGCGGCGCTGGCCGCCCGAGCCGACCACGGCGCCCTTCTTCGTGCCCGACTTCCGGACAGCGCCGCGCCGCCGTTGGTTACCTGCCATCACGCGTCCCTTGATCAGGTTGGTTGAGTCGTGTCATAGCCGCAGAACCGACATGATCACGAGAATTCCCAGCGGGGGCCGGACGGGGTGTCCTCGATCACGATGCCGGCCGCGGTCAACTGATCACGGATGGCGTCCGCGGTCGCGAAGTCGCGCTGTCGGCGGGCCTCGTCCCGCTGCTTCAGCAGCGACATCACCAGGGTGTCGACCACACCGCTGAGCCGCTCGGTGCCGAAGACGCCGTCGCCCATCTCAGACCACGGCTCGCCAAGCGGGTCGAGGCCCAGGACACCCAGCATGTGGCGCACCGAGGCCAGGTTGGCCCGCAGTGCGCTGGAATTCCCGGCCGCAAGCAGCTTGTTGCCCTCCCGGACGGCGTCGAACACCACGGCCATCGCCTCAGGAACGCCGAGGTCATCGTCCATCGCCGCGCTGAACGCCGCAGGCAGCGGTTCGGACGTCGGATCGACCCCGCCGGTCACCTCGCTGGCCCGCAGGACGTAGCCCTCGATCCGGCGGTAGCCCACGCCAGCCTCTGCAAGTGCCTCTTCGGTGTACTCGAGGATGCTCCGGTAGTGCGCCGACACCAGGTAGAACCGCAGCTCGACCGGGCGCACCCGGCGCACGACCTCCGAGACCAGCAGCGTGTTGCCGACCGACTTGCTCATCTTGGTGCCGCCGAGGTTCACCATCGCGTTGTGCATCCAGTAGTGCGCGAACGCGTGACCGGCGGCACGGGACTGCGCAAGCTCGTTCTCGTGGTGCGGGAACCGCAGGTCGAGCCCGCCGCCGTGGACGTCGAACTCGGTGCCGAGGTACTTGGCCGCCATCGCCGAGCACTCCAGGTGCCAGCCGGGCCGTCCGCGCCCGTACTGAGTCGCCCACGAAGCCGATTCCGGCTCGCCCGGCTTGTGGCCCTTCCACAGTGCGAAGTCACGCGGGTCACGTTTGCCCCGCGGGTCGGCGTCCTCGGCGTCCTTCATCTCGTCGATGTTCTGCCGCGACAGCTCGCCGTAGGACGGCCACGACCGCACGTCGAAGTACACGTCGCCGGAGGAGTCCGCCGCCGGGTAGGCGTGCCCCCGCTCGACCAGCTCAGTCAACAGCTCGATCATCTCGGGAATATGACCCGTTGCTCGCGGCTGGTATGACGGCGGTATGCAGCCGAGCACGGCGTACGCGTCGTCGAGCGCCCGTTCGTTCGCGTAGGCCAGCGCCCACCACGGCATGCCCGCCTCGGCCGCCTTGGCGAGCACCTTGTCCTCGATGTCGGTGACGTTGGCGACCAGCGTGACCTGGTATCCGGACTGGTTGAACCAGCGCCGGAGCACGTCGAAGACGACTTCCTTGCGGATGTGGCCGATGTGCGGTGGACCCTGCACGGTCAGGCCACAGTGGTAGATCCCGACCTTGCCCGGCGTGATGGGCACGAAGTCGCGGATCTCCCGAGTGGCGGTGTCGTACAGGCGAAAACTCACCGCACAAGAGTATCCGCGATGATGGAGAAGACCTGAACGACTGGAAAAGGACTCTCACTTGCGGCAATTTGTGCGGTTTGGCCCCACCGCCGGGTGGTGGCTGCCGTACGCCGCTGGCGCGGTGGCGACGGCGGGATTGCTCGGCCTGATGGTGTGGCAGGTGGTGGTCCGGGGACCTCTGGTCGCGGCCGACTGGTCGATGAACGAACTGCTGACTCCGCATGTGCCGTCCGGAGCCGGGAAGGCCCTGCTCGACACTCTGTCCCGGCCCGGCCAGCGCTGGCTGACGCTTCCGCTGCTGCTGGCCGTCGGTGCGCTCGTCAGCTGGCGGCAGCGCCGCGTCCGGCCGATGCTGGCGGTTCTCGCCGGACTGGCCACGGCCTACCTGGTCGGCAAGACGATCAAGGACGGGCTGGCGCGCACACCGCCCTACAAGGACGTCGACATCCTGCATGGCGTAGGCGAGGCGTTCCCGTCAGGACACGCCGCAAATGTGGCCATCACCTGGGCGTTTATCAGCGTCCTGTGCTTCGGCGCGCGCGGCGGGTGGCCGGATCGGAGACGGCTTCGGATTGGGCTTCTCGTCAGCGCGGGGCTGTCTGTCCTGGTGGGAACGATCATGGTGGTGATGGACTACCACTGGCTCAGCGACATTCCCGGCGGCTGGACGGTCGGGCTGCTCGCCCTGATGGTGGCGCTGGTCGTACTCGGACCGCCGTCGTCAGGCGACGACGAGCGCGGTGGCGACGGCAGCAAGGCCCTCACCACGACCGGTCAGACCGAGCCCGTCCGTGGTGGTCCCGCCGACACTGACGGGA
>JASLBX010000142.1 GCA_030146385.1 Jiangellaceae bacterium
GGCAGGCCGGGAACCGCGCCCGCCATCCCACCGCCGCCGACGAGGAGCGCGGCCACCAGAACTGCCAGTGCCACGAACGCGGCAGCGGTGCCCCACCGCCACGTGGCAGGAGCTTCGGCGGGTGGTCGCGTAGCAGTCGTCATTGCGGACCAGTGTCGGATTCTGGCTCGGCCGCGCTACCACCGGGTCGGCGCAGCAGCGCAAAGACGAGTGCCGCAGCCGCGGCAATGGCAGCCGCTGCTCCGAGCCAGCGCGCTGGCGACGAGCCGGACTGCCCGGTGCCGGCCACTGGCGTCTCGGTATCCGCCGGCTGCTCGGCCCGCTCCGGAGAGTCAGTCTCCTCCGGCGGCTGGGTCCGCGTCGGCGGGGCGGTCGGCCGTGACTGCGTCTGCTCGGGTGGAGCGGTCGGATCTGCGCCGCTCCCGTCCGCCGCAGCCACGGTGAAGGCGAGCGTGCCCGTCACCGGATGGCCGTCGGACGAACCGACCCGGTAGCTGATCCGGTACTCGCCCCCAGGCAGGGCAGCAACGGCCTGCGTGACGGTACTACCGGCGACGACCGGCTCGCCGGATTCGTGGTGACCCTCGTCCGCGTCCAGCACTGCGACCTGCGCGAAGTCCTGCTGCACAGGCTCGCTGAACTCAAGAACCACCTCCGCGGGCGTCTCGTCGAGGGATGCGCCGTCCTCGGGGTCGCTGCCGACGAGCCTGGCGTGCGCCGCCGCCGGCACCGCGCTGAACACGACTGCAACGGCAACGGTGAGAAGGACCAATGTCCTACGCACAAATCTCCTTCCGCCCACGCAAGTACCGAGTCCGCGCGCACGCCACCAGTTCCCCTCAGAGTAGGTCCGCTTCGCGGAAGTGGCGCAGCCGCCCGGTCGGGCAGAGGTGCAGGTACGAAACACGTCGCGTTGGCCCCTGCCCGCGATATTCGACGGCCACGGTACCTCGGGGCCTGTGGCCGGGTGACGTCGCGAGTTCAGGACGGCGGACGCAACGCATCGGTGGTGACCGAGACCAGCCGGCGGACGGCAGCCTCGGACGGCAGATCGGCCGCAGCAGTAAGCGAATGGACGCAGTACGTCGCCAGCTCTCGGGCGTTGACGTCATCACGGATCTGGCCGGCAGACGCAGCATCACTCAACAGCCCTGCGATCAGGTCGAAGAGCTGCTGCTGGGCGCGGGCCACATGCTCGTCACGGTGAAGCAGCGCCGAAAGCTCCGGGGTGCCGTGTCGTCCTCGGTGGTGGCAGATGGACGCGTACCCCTCCAGCACGATCCGGAGCCGGGTCTCGGGATCGTCTGCTTCGTCGCCAAGCCGAGCAAGCTGCGTGAGATGGGCGGAGACATGCCTCTCGTGCTGGGCGAGCAGGATTGCTTCCACGTCCGGGAAGTACTTGTAGAGGGTTGCACGCCCGATGCCGACCCGCTCCGCCACCTGCGACATCGTCACCGACAGCAGCCCGTGTTCCACAGCCAGCTCCCAGGTGGCGTCCAGGATCGCCTCACGGACTTCTCGCCGGTGCGTCTCAATTGTGTCGGTCCACAGCCGTGGCACGGCTCTTAGTCTACGCCACGCCATAGATTCAACGATACGTCTTGACAGCGACACTATGTATCGAAAAACTTCGGACATGCAGAACGACGAACCACCTGCCGACACTGGCTCCACACCCGAGCGCCGCGAGGGCACGCCGACCTGGGTCAAGGTGGCAGGCGCGATTGCAGTCGCCGTCATCGTGGGGCTCATAGTTCTTCTCGTCGTCGGCGACAACCACGGGCCGGGACGGCACGCGCCCAGCGGCGACTCCACCGAAGAGGTAGATCCGACCGATCACCGGCCGCCGTCGGACGCACATCGATGACCATGCCGGCCCGCCTGCGCAAGGCCGTCCTCACCGTGCATGTGACAACGTCGGTCGGATGGCTGGGCGCGACGGCTGTCGTGTTTACCCTGGGCGTTGTCGGCTGGGCCAGCCCGGACGTTCAATTGGCCCGGTCCGCCCTACTCGTGCTCGAGCCGATCACGATGTACGTCGTGCTGCCGTTGGCGTTCGCCTCGTTGCTGATCGGAGTGGTGCAGGCGCTGGGCAGCCGGTGGGGGCTGTTTCGCCACTACTGGGTGATCTTCAAGCTCTTGATCAACATACTGGCACTGGCACTGCTGCTGATGTATCTCGGCACCGTCCGTCAGTTAGCGAGCGTCGCGGCTGATCCAGCCTCGTCCGCGACGGATCTCCGTGAACTGGCCGCCTCACCCACGCTGCACGCATCTCTCGCCCTGCTGGCGCTGCTGGCCGCCACGGTCTTGGCGATATATAAGCCGCGCGGCCTGACGAGGTTCGGTCGGGTCCGTCACTCTTGATGAATGGAGAACAAAACAGGTGAGCTCATCGTCGTCCGGCATGGCGAGACGGAGTGGAGCCGCGACGGACGGCACACAGGCCGGACCGATGTACAACTGACGCCGGTCGGTGAGGATCAAGCGCGGGCGCTTGTCCCATGGTTCTCACGCCACACGTTGGCGCACGCGCTGGTCAGTCCGGCCGTCCGGGCGCGGCGTACAGCAGAACTTGCCGAGCTGGACGGGTTTCAGACCGAAGCCGACTTGTGGGAGTGGGACTACGGCGGATATGAAGGCCGCACCAGCGCAGATATCCGCGAGGAGCGGCCCGGCTGGTACCTGTGGAGTGATGGCGTGATTCCCGGGGATTCCGAGCACCCCGGCGAACCGATCGAGCAGGTGGGAAGCCGCGTCGACGCAGTGCTCGACCGGGTCCGAAGCCTGTTGGACGACGGCGACGTCGCAGTTGTCGCACATGGCCACCTGTTGCGGATCCTCACAGCGCGCTGGCTCGGGCTCGAACCGGCCGCTGGCCGCCTCTTCAAGCTGGAGACGGGGACGGTGTCGCGGCTTGGCACGGAACACGAGCGGCCGGTAATCGACGCCTGGAACGTCCCGGTCACGGCCTGAACGAAGCCTGAGCGATCCGTGCGCGGGTAGTAACCCGAGCGTGGCGACGAGCGCACGAAGGAACGACGGCGAAACAGCGCGGAGACTCCACGAGCAGACCGCCCTGAGCTTGGAATCCCGGACGAGGACTCCCGACCTCATCTCGTTTCGTCCCATGGATCCGAGCAACCGTCCCGAGCCATTCAAGCGCTATCCGGGCATAGACCCGACGCCGCTGCCCACCGACCTGCGGCTGGACGGCGCCGCAGCCCTCAACGTGCTGGCTGGACGCGCACAGGGCGACGAGGGCGGCGAGCATCCGATCGACCTTCAGTTCCTGGCCCGCCTGCTGTTCCTCGCCGCCGGGGTCACGCGGATATCCCGGCACGGCTCGCGGCCGACGTACTTCCGGGCCGCCCCGTCCGCCGGCAACTTGCATCCGCTGGAGACCTACCTGGTCACTGGTGGCCTGCCCGGGCTTGAGACCGGTGTGAACCACTTCGCGCCGGACATCTTCGGGCTTGAACAGCTCCGGACGGGGGATCATCGCGGCGTAGTGGCCGACGCGGCCGCCGAACCGAACCTAAGGCAGTGCTCGGCGCTCCTCGTGCTCAGCGCCATTCCCTGGCGTACCGCGTGGAAGTACGGCGAACGCGGGTGGCGGCACGTCTACTGGGATGCCGGCACCATGCTGGCGAACCTGCTCGCTGTCGCGGAATCCGCTGCGGTTCGTGCACGGCTCCTCTTTGGATTCCGGGATGCCGACCTGTGCCGCCTGATCGGCGTGGACGGACGTACGGAATTTCCGATCGTTGTTGTCGCGCTCGAAGCCGCAGTACCTGGTGGACGGGACGGTCCCCAGGCGGCGGAGAGACGCCCAGCCAAACTCACGGAACTGAGCCCGGAAACCACAGAACTGTCGCGAGCACCCGTCGAGCTTCCACTGATCACGGCCGCCCAACAGGCAGGTCGGCTGGAGACGGCCGACCAGGTCGCCGCATGGCGAGACGCGGCTCAAACCGGCCTGCAGCACCGCACCGGGAAGGAATCGACAGCGGTGCCACCCGAGGTCCCGGCGACCGGACCGCTCGATTCAGTGATTCTGGCTCGCGGATCTACCCGTGTCATGCGCCACGGCATCCCTCCCCCGGAGGCGCTGTCCTGGGCACTTGGCGCTGCCAACCGGCCCGTCCCGGCTGACGTCCTGCCACTCGGTCGCCCGCTGCTGTCCCATGAGCTGTCGGTTCACGCCCTCGCCGGCCTTGAGCCTGGCCGGTACCGGTGGGACGACGGTCAGCTCTCCCTGCGAAGGGCGACGTCCGAGGCCGAGGCCCGGGCTGTCGCCGCGCACCTGTGTCTCGACCAGGCGTTGGGCGGGGACTCCGCGTACACGTTGTTCACCTGCGCGGATCTCGACGAGATCCTGCGCCTCCTTGGCGACCGTGGCTATCGGGTGGCTCAGACCGCGGCGGGTGTCGCGGTGGGACGGGTGCAGTTGGCCGCGTTCGCGCTCGGCTACGGCGCGACCGGCCTCACGTTCTACGACGACGAGGTGTCCGCCGCGTTCTCTACGACGGAAGCCTGCCTGATGGTGTGTTCCGTCGGTGAGCCCGCCTACACATCCGTCCCCGGTGGACGACCCGGACAGCCGGCAGAGCTGGCTCTCATGTAGCGGCCGCGACTTCGTGTACGAAGTCGTCGCTACGACACTACGTGGCCGCCCACGATGATGCGCTTTGGCCTGTTCAACGCTCCTAGGTCGGCGCGTGAGTCAGTGTCGTACGCCACCACATCGGCCGGCGCGCCCTCCTCGAGAATCGGGAAGCCGAGAAAGGACCGCGCGGTCCACGACGCCGCGCCGACCGCAGCCTCCGGCGGCAGGCCGGCAGCCACAAGATGGCGTACCTCCCCGGCCACTCTCCCGTGCGGGAGCACGGCCGTGCCGTAGCTGTCGGTACCAGCCAGCACCGTCACCCCGGCTTCGTGCGCGGTGGCGACCAGCGGACTCAGTCCGGCATACGCCTCGTGGAACCACTGCCGGAGCCGGGCCGACCGGGAGGCGCGGACGACGTCCTGGAAGGTGGTCCAGACGGTGAAGGTGGGCACCAGCGCAGTTCCCTGAACGGCCATCCGCTCCAGCAGCCCGGGCTCCAGCCCGAGTCCATGCTCGATGCTGTCGACCCCGGCTTCCACCGCGGCGCGGGCGCCGTCAGCGGTCTGCGCATGAACCGCCACCCGGCCGCCTGTAGCGTGCACCCGTCGCGTCGCTTCGGTGAGCCGCTCGGCCGACACGGCCGGGCGGTGCAGCCCCGGCTCGTCGACCACCCAGTCCGCGTAGATCTTGCACCACCCGCCGGACGCCAGAGCTTCCTCGACTGCCGCATCGACCAGTTCCACCTCCTCCACATGCCTGGCCCAGCCCTCGTAGAACATTCCCGGCACAGCCAGCCAACGGCCCGCCGACACGACCCGCGGCTGGCCTGGCTCCGCGCCGAACCACTCAGGCAACCGGTCAGCGGAGCCCGGCACGCGTATCAAGGCCACGCCCGAGGCGACATGCTCGCTCGCATGCCGACGCAACAACGCCTCATCGAGCGGGTCGCCCGGCCGCTCCGCACCGGGGTGAGTGTGTGCATCGACGAGGCCTGGCAACAGCCAGCCACCGTCAACGACCGTCGTCGCCCCGCGAACTGGCTCATGCGTGATCCGTCCGCCGACTATCCAGAACTCGACTTCTTCCTCCGACGGCAACGCGACGCCCCGAACTCGCAAGGCATCAGAGCTGCTCATCTCATCACCACGCGCCCGACACCGACCGAGGTGCCACCTCGTGCAGGCCGACGTCGTACCGGTCACGATGCTCGGCCAAGAACTGTTCGAACACGGCTATGGGGACAGGCGCAGGGACGGGGTACCGGCTCGGGATCAGGCGCGCTATCTCATCGCTGTACTTGGCGAAGTGCGGAAAGTCCAGCGGATACTCGTCCAGATCCAGGCCGACCGGCAGGCCGCTGCGTCGAGCGCGGTCGAGCAGCCGCCGCCAGTCCTTGGCAGTTGGAAGTCCCGGCGTCTGCACGCCGTGCTGGAACAGCAAGAGGTAGATCGCGTCGAAGTCTTCAACGTCGTCGAGATAGCTCTCCAGCTTTTGCAACGACGGCTCGCTGTTGAACTTCATCCAGTCCGGGACGGCGCCCGTCCGCATCGTCCAGTGCGGCTCGGTGAGGATGAAGCTCGACACGATGAGCCGATTCGCTGGTATCCGGCGGCGATGCCGGTTCCACCACCCGAAGAAGTCGGCGATCAGAGGGCTGACGTCCGTTGGTTCGCCGAACGCCAGCCGTAGGACGCGAAAGCCGTGCCTGTTGGCGAACTGCTCGATGTCGTCGAGCAGGGCCGGCTCGAATCCCCACTCGGCCTCGGGGCTGACCCCGTCGGGCTCAGGCTCACGCCACTTCCGCACCGGTGAGTCATACCGCTCGAGGTACTCGGCGATGCGCTGACTGCCGTGGTGGTACTCGTCCTCCGTGACGCCGTTCGGAGCCCCATGCTGGAAGACGTAGCGCTCGCCGACGCTTGTCGTCCGCCAGGACAGCTGGCAGTCCGCGACGATGATCGTCCCGCCGGGTTGGAGCCGGTCGAGGAGAAAGCGCTCGAAGTCAGCACCGAGAGCGCGGCGCTTGACCCGGAAGTACGTCAGCGCGCGGACCATGAGGCGGTCCTGGCTGGCGTCGTGCATGTGATGCAGTTGCATGTCGGGCAGCGCGTCCATCATCCGCCGGCCGTACTTGCGGGCATGTTCCATCGCTTCGACCGGATCGTCTGGGTGCACCCGTTGCCGAACGGGAACCAGCAGTGTCTGCGGCAGCCATGGGATGCCCAGCGCGGCGTAAAGGTGGGTCAACGCGCCGTTGGACGAGCCGATCGCGACCGCCGGATATGGGCCGGCGGGGTACATCTCGCCGAGCCAGCGCCCGACCTTGTCGAACTTCAGCCGGTGTACTCGCCGCGGACTGACCGTCTCCAGCGCGCCACTCGCGATGAAGATCTTCTCCCGGGCCTTGTCGGGCAGCCGGCCAACGCTTCTGGCGAACGGCTTGAGCACTCTTGGCTGCCCGAGTGCGTCGAACTCGTCGCCGCGCAGATAGTATGCACCGGCCAGCGCCATTCCGGCCGCGGAGTCGAAGTCGGCGATGAAGTTGGGCACAGACACGCCGCGCTCATCCTGCCTCGTCGATGAAGTGCTCGATGACTCGCGCGAACTGCAGAGGGCTCTCATGGCTCAGCGCATGCCGAGCTCCCGGAAGCACTGCTAGCCGGCCATTCGGCGGCAGGCTGGCAAGCCGCTCGGTCCAGCGCCGAGACAGCAACGGGTCTCGGTCTCCCCAGCAGACCAGCACCATCTGATCAAGCTCGGGGAGACGGTCCTCGATCCGGTCGTCAAGTGCCGTAGAGAACGTCCGCATGACGCGTGGGATCCCGGCGCGCGCGAAGTCCTTGACGATCAAGGCGGTCAACTGGCGGGAGTGGCGCTCGGCCGGCCAGCGCACCAGTTGACGGAGCCAGCCGCGCCGTTCAGCGTCCACGGTCGGTGAGCCCAGCACCAGGATGCGGCAGCAGTCCGGATGGCGCTGAGCCAGCGACGCGGCAACCTGGCATCCGAAGGAGGTTCCGACCACGACCGGCCGGGACACGCCGACAGCTTCGGTCCACGCGGCCACGTAGTCGGCGTGGTCGTCGATGCTCGGGACGCCCGCACGCTGGCTTTCACCGAAACCGGGTAGGTCAGGTGCCCAGACCTGGTGGCGGCGGGCCAGCAGACTGGCGGCCGGGCGGCACATCTGGCTGGCGACGCCCAAGCCGTGCACGAGCACCACATCAACACCGCCATCGCGCGGGCCGGGCCAGCAGCGCGCGAACATCCACACGCCCTTCGCCAGTACGGTGCCCGCGGTCTCCTGGGGAAGCGTCATTGTCGTCCGGATACCCGGCGAAACGCGCACCATGCGCCGACTCACGCGGACGACGGCGGAGCAGTGAACTGCCTCAAAGCCGAACCAACGACGTGCCGCCATGCCGGACATGACCGCTGCGGCTCACCATCCAGAAACCGGACGACCGCTTCATGCAACTCCGCGGCATATGGGAGGTCTGGATGGATGACTGGGACGGGGCAGGCGTCGACTGCCGGGCCGATTCGCGCAGCCGCGGCGGTCCCAGCCACGGCAGCGGGCTGGTCAGCACGGCGAGAAGCAGCGCCAGGCCGAGGCCGGCCCAGAACGCGCCGTAGAACAACGTCGCCTGAGCGGTGTAGATGAAGGCCGCTGCGACCGCCGCAAACGGCAACACGAGCAGGTAGAACCGGAGGGCGAACCAGTATCGCTCCCACGTCAGGCCGCCGAGCAGTAAGGCGATGACCGCCGCCCGAACAGCGACCAGGAGAACGAGAGCGGCAACGAAAGTCACGCCACCGGAGCCGTACACCAGTAACGCTCGGATATCCGCCACCAGGTCCAGCGGTGGCAACGCGACGAACTGAACCAGCCCGGGCCAGGCGGGCAGCAGCTGTACCGCCGCGAGCACCAGGACCGCCACCGACACGGAGGCCAGAGGCGTCCAGGGCAGACGGCTGACCTCAGGCGGTCCTGGACGGTTGGCCCAGCTTAGGATCTCCGGCTCCGCACGATGCCGGCCACACCGGCCGCCGCTCCTCCGGCGGCGAGGGCACCGAGGACTCCCCACTTGGCTCGGTTCGAGCCACCGCCGCCGTCCGACGCTGCCTGAGAGACGCCGACCGGTGCCTGTTCACTCATCCGGGACCAGCCGCCGCTGACGTCTGCGGCCCCGTTCAGCGGTTCGAAGATCTTGCCGTTCGTGTGTGGCGCGGGGCCCTCGCCGAAGTGATCACGGTCGACCTGGCGGGCGGCAACCCGCTCGGTCAGCCCGGGTACCAGCCGGTTGAAGCCGAGCGCCCAGGCGGTCGACACCCCCACGATGGCTTCGCGCCGCGGTCGTTCTGCGCACGCCACGATGGTGCGCGCCGCCCGCGCCGCGGGTATTACCGGCTTTACCGGCTTGATCTGCCGACCCGAGTAGTTCCCACCCTCCTGGAACAGCGGCGTGTCGATCGGCCCGGGCAACACGGTGCAGACCTGAACGCCTGGCGCGTCAAGCAACTCTTGTCGTAGGCAGTCCGACAGCGCCCGGACGGCGTGCTTGCTGGCGACGTAACTGCTCATGTACGGCGAGCCGAGCTTTCCAAGCACGGACGAGACATTGATGATCACTCCGCTGCCCTGCTCCCGCATCCACGGGAGAGTGGCCCGGATCCCGTGATACGTACCGAACAGGTTGGTCTCGATCACCCGGTACCAGGCGTTGATCGGCGCGTCCTCGAGCCGGCCGAACAGGCTCACCCCAGCGTTGTTGACCCACACGTCGATGCGTCCGTAGTTGCCGATGACCGCACGAGCGAGCTCTTCCATGGCCGCGGCATCGGCCACGTCGGCCGCATGCGCCATCGCATCGGCGCCCAGAGAGCGGCACTCTTCGACCACCTCATCAAGCACTCGCTCGCGGCGGGCATTGACGGCCACGGTGGCCCCTCGCTTGGCGAACGCGCGAGCGGTTTCTCGCCCGATTCCGGCAGAGGCGCCCGTCACGACGACAACGGCAGATTTGAGATCCATCAGAACTTGCCTCCTCGCAGATGTCATGGCCGGAGTGCCGACGAGGCGCGATCACACACCACCTGGGCGACTCAGCGAGTTGGGGGCGTCGACATGGGCGCCCTCGTCGACGCCGACACCCAGCCGCTCGACCAGCTCGCCTCCGAGCCAGCCCGACACCCCGGCGATGGCAACACCCACGAAGCCACCGGCTTCGCAACCTGCCCACCTCCACTTCCTGTACCCGGGTGCGCAGCGTTGCCCGCCAGGTGCCCGACTAAACGGCGCACAAGGCGGGCATGGCTACTCTGATCGAGTGATTCCGGAGCTGACGCTGCTGCCCCGCGTGGCCTACCACGGGCAGGAGGTCACCAGCCCCCGACTGCGTTCGCTCCTCGCGCTGCTCGCCGCAGACCTCCGCATCGGCGCCAGTACGTCCCGACTCGTTGAGGGACTGTGGCGGGACGAGCAACCCGAGAATCCGACCAAGGCGTTACAGATCTTGGTGTCTAGGGCGCGGGCACAGCTGGGCTCGGAGATCATCGGCACGACGCCCGCGGGGTACCGGCTGAATCTGGATGAGGGTCAGGTCGATGCCGCCGCCATCCTGCGCCGGGTGGCGGACAGCGCCCGGCACGCCCGCGCTGAAGACCATGAAGCTGCACTGGCCGAGGCCGAGGCCGGCCTTGCGTTGTGGGACGGTTCGCTGGACGGCGGTGATCCGACCGGCGACCCGCTGACCGAACTGAGGGCCGATCGGCGGGCGGCCCACCGGTCGCTGGTGCGGTTCCGGGTGCTTGCCCTGGCCCGGCTCGGCCGACACACCGAGGCGGTCGACCCGCTGGTCAAGCTGGCCGCCGAACGGCCTAGGGACGAGGAACTGCTGCTAGAGCTGCTTCGCAGCGAAGCGGCGACGGCCGGGCCGTCCGCCGCGCTGGCGAGGTACGAGGCATACCGCAGTGAGCTGCGCGATGAGCTGGGCACCGACCCGGGAGCCGAGCTTCAGGCCATGCATCGGGACCTGCTGCTGAGTACCGCCCCACCGGTGCGGCGTGGTGTTACTCACGAGCCGAACCCGCTGCTGGGGCGCGACGAGGACATCGCCGCCGTTGAGCGCCTGCTGCGGACGTCGCGGGTGTCCTCGATCGTTGGACCCGGCGGCTTGGGTAAGACGCGCCTCGCCCAGGCGGTGCTGCAGCAGGCCGAGCAGCGAGCCGGGTTCTTCGTCCCGCTGGCCGGCATCTCGGCGGACGATGAGGTCCTCGGTGAGGTTGCGGCGGTACTCGGTGCCGGGGAATCGCCGCGGACGCCGGGTGGGTCGCCATCCCACCGTCTGGTCGACGGCATCGTGGCGGCGATCGGCCCCGGACCGGCCCTGCTGGTACTGGACAATTGCGAGCACGTGCTTCGCGGTGTCGCCGGACTGGTGCAGTCCCTGATCGCCAAGACGGCTGAGCTACGCGTCCTGACGACGAGCCGCGCGCCCGTCGGGCTCACATCTGAGGCGATCTACCAGCTGCCCACGCTCTCCCTGGACACGATGGTCGAGCTGTTCGCCCAACGCGCGCGGGCGGCGCGGCCCGACGTCGGGCTCCCGCAGGACGCCGTCGAGGAGATCTGCCGCCAGCTGGACGGCTTGCCACTGGCGGTCGAGCTGGCCGCAGCGCGGGTGCGAGTGATGTCGGTCTTCGAGATCGCAAAACGGCTGGACGACCGGTTCAGCCTGCTGCGCAGCGGCGCCCGCGACCTGCCGGAGCGGCATCACACGCTGCGCGCGGTCGTCAGTTGGAGCTGGAACCTGCTGGACGCGTCAGATCAGCGGGCGATGCGGCTGTTGTCGGTGTTTCCCGCCGGCTTCACGGCGCAGACCGCCGGAAAGATCCTGGATGACGACGCGCTGGACGTCCTGGAGCGGCTGGTCGAGCAGTCACTGCTCAGGGTGAGCGACACGGCGAACGGTACTCGTTTCAGCATGCTGGAGACGGTCCGCGAATTCAGCGCGTCCGAACTCATGTCCACCGGCGAGGAGGACGAGGCGATCGCCAAGCTGCTCGCTTGGGCCCGTGATCTCGGGTTGGAGCACTACGGGGGGCTCTTCGGTGTGGACCCGTACCCGACCGTCGATGCGATCCGCGACGAGCAGGAGAACCTTGGCCACGCGTTGCGGCTGGCGTTGGCCCGTAACGACGGACGCACGGTCGCGGCGACGTCGGCCGTGCTCGGCTGCTTGTCGATCGCGGAGTCGAACTTCGTGCGGCTGTCGAGCCTGGTCGGTGAGGCGTCCTGGCTGCTGTCCCACTACCGTCCCGAGCCGGAAGACATCGAGATCACTCGAACCGCGCTGGCGCTGAACGCCGTGTACACATTTGTCATTGAGGGCCCGAGGGCGGCGCGCTCGCTGGTCGCATTGCGCCGCTTGCCGCGGCCGCCAGCGACGTTCGCCGGTGCCGTTCAGACCATCATTACCGCAGTGCACGAGGATTCGACCGCCATGTTCAAGCTGGCCGACAGTGAGGATCCGTACGTCGCGGTCGGCGCCAGCACAATGGCCAGTTACTACTGGGAGGCAGAGAACGACATCGACCGGGCCATTGTTGCTGCCGAGCGGAGTCTCGAAGCCACCGAAGGTCAGCGACTGCCGTTGCTGGAGGCGCAGGCACACGCGCGGATCGGCGAGCTGTGCTTCCAACTGGACCGCGGCGCTGACGCCATTCACCACCTCAGCGCCGCCCTCCCAGTCTTCGAGCGGCTCGGTGCTCGGACCGATGCGCTCGGGATCCGGTGGTGGATCGTGCTGGCCAAGCTGCAGCTTGGCGACGTGGATGAGGCACAGAGATGGGCCGAGCCGGTTGCCAATGTTCACGTCGAGCCCAAGATCGGAACTCTTGGGTACGAAATCGGCGCCCGGGCGGAAATGTCGCTGGCACGGGGTGACATCGACGGCGGGCTGCGGCTGTGGCGGCAGGTGATCGGCTTGCTGGACAGCGCTCGAGACGAGACATCGGCAGGCGTCCCACTCCTGTTCGATCCGTGGCAAGTGGAGGCGCGGGCAGTGGCACTTACGGCGCACGCTCAGCATGGCCAGGTGGAGCTCGTCGCTGACCTGCCAGCCAATCTTGAGCAGCGACTGACGAACCTGCTCACCAGCCGAATCGTCAATCCGCCGCCGTACCTGATGGAGTTCCAGCTCGGCGGCTCCATGCTGGTCGCGCTCGCGCTTGCCGACCTCGACGCCGCCCAGCGAGCTGGGGACGAGTCTGCGACGAGGTCGGCGGTGCGGAAGATCGCGCTGGCCGAGCGGTTCGGATACCTCCGCAATTTCCAGCCCACGATGGCGTCGCGGAGCATTCGTGAGCTGGCCGAACGCGCGGACAGGCCGGCGTACGAGGAAGCGGTGTCCTCGTTCGCCGGCCTTGATCGCGACTCCCTGCGTGCGGCCGCCCTGGCTACGCTCCGCTGACCTTCATGAGGGACCGGCCAGCGGCGGACGGGTCACGGTTGTAGAGCCGCTTCGCCCAGATGTAGCCGATCAGGGCAATGCCGACGCTCCACGCCACCGCAAGGGCGCCGCTGTTGCCGATCTCGGTGCCCAGCAGTAGCCCGCGGAGCGTCTCCATGACCGGCGTGAACGGCTGGTTCTCGGCGAACCACCGCAGCCCGGCCGGCATGGAGTCGGTCGGCACGAAGCCGCTGCCGAGGAACGGCAGCAGGATCAGCGGCATCGGCAGGTTGCTGGCGCCCTCGACGGTCTTGGACACGAGCCCCATCGCCACCGCCAGCCAGATCAGCGCCAGGCTGAACAGCGCCATGAGCCCGGCCACTGCCAGCCACTCGACGGCGGTCGCGTTCGGGTCGAAGCCGACGAGCATCGCCACTCCCACGACGACCGCAAGGCCGAGCAGAGTCTGGATCAGGCTGCCGAGCACATGCCCGGTCAACACCGACACGCGGGCGATCGCCATCGTCCGGAAGCGCGCGATGATGCCTTCGGTCATGTCCATGGCCACCGCGATGGCGGTGCCTTGGACGGCGCCGGCTACGGCCATGACCAGAATGCCCGGCACCAAGTAGTTCGCGTAGTCCGAACGTCCTCCCTGGGGACCGGTGAGACCGGAGCCCATCGCGTCGCCGAAGACGTACACGAACAGCAGCAGGATGATGATCGGAATGCCGAGCACCAGCAGCGTCACGCTGGGGTAGCGCTGCACGTGCTTGAGCTGGCGCCGCAGCATGGTCATGGAGTCTCTTATTGCATAGGAACGGGTGTTCATTTCACTGCCTCTGCTTCTTGTTCTTTCACTTCAGCTGGGTGTCCGGTGAGTGCCAGGAAGACGTCATCCAAATCGGGCGTGTGCACGGTGAGCTCCGCGACCTCGATCGACTCGTCGTCCAGCCGGTCCAGCAGCGACTTCAGCGATCGAAGGCTGCCGTCGCTTGGCACCTGCAATGTCAGGGCTTCGTCGTCCCGTACGGCGTCGCCGACTAGTTGCTGCGCGGAGTCGAGCCCGCGAGCGTCGGCGAACCGAAGCAGGACGTGCCCGCCCGGGACGAGCCGCTTGAGCTCCTCCGGGGGCCCCTCGGCCACGATGTTTCCGTGGTCGAGCAGCGC
>JASLBX010000153.1 GCA_030146385.1 Jiangellaceae bacterium
GTCGCCGTCCTGGTCATGTATGCCAGCGGCGTCGCCCTCGTCCCCATGGTCGGCTAAGCGACGGCTCAGCCTGGGTCGTGGCGCCGGCTCGGCGCGTTGGTCGGCACGCCGTGCGGGGGTGGGTTGCTCTCCGGCGCGGCGGTCTCCGGACGTACCGAAGACCCCGCGTCCGAACTGTCTGGAGGCGGCCCGGGCGGAGACCCGCCGGGGGACGGTGTGGCGCCAGATGCGAGCTCTTCGACCCGGGCCGCCAGTACCTGTTTGACGAGCACGCGATCGGCGTGCACGCTCTCGTACTCGAGCAGACGCAGCAGGTCGTCCCAGCCGAGAGACCGGATTGCGTGCCGCAACGTCCCAACCTGAAGGTTGTCGTAGTCCGGGAGCGGCAGGTCTGCACGACTCATCGGGAATCAGTCCTGCTTGAAGGTGTCCTTGGCCTTCTCGCCGGTCTGCTTCGCGTCGGCCTTGGTGTCCTCAGCCTTGCCTTCGGCTTCGAGGCGCTCGTTGTCGCTTAGCCGACCGCCGGCCTTCTTGGCCTTACCCTTCATCTTCTCGCCAATGTTCCTGGCCTTATCGGCAGCACCCATGGTGACTCCCTTCCATTTACGGGACGGCTATCCAGCCCTCTTGCAGGGACGGCTACCCACCCGTCCCCCGCCAAAACAGCGCTGGGGTGGGCGATTCACCGCGATCCGGCGGGGTACCCATCCGGCATGAGCCGGTCCCACGTGCGGGGACACGATCCGCGAGCGCTGGGTTCGGTCTTGCACCTGCCAGGGCGGTTGCAGACGGAGGCTGAGCAGTCACCCCGTCAGCCCATCCTGGCCGTCCCGGACGGTGCCGGTTGGACCGAAATCACCAGGAGTGAGCTCGCTGAACGAGTCCGGTCGGTCGCCGCGGGGCTCGTCACACGTGGGATCGGCCCGGGTGACCGGGTGGCGTTGATGAGCGAAACGCGGCTCGAGTGGACCGTCGCCGACCTGGCCATCCTCGCCGCAGGTGCCGTCACGGTCCCCCTGTACGACACGAGCTCAGCCGAGCAGTGCCGCACTATCCTGACCGACGCGGACGTGACGCTGGCGTTCGCCGCCAATGACGCGCTCGCACACCAGCTGACCTCGGCCGCAGACGTCCAGACCGTGGTCTTCGACGGCGGCGGACTCGACGAAGTGGCCGCGTCCGCGAGCCACGACGATGAGCAGGCGATCGCCAAGCGTTCGGCGGCGCTGAGCCCGGACGACGTGGCGACGATCGTGTACACGTCCGGTACGACCGGCGATCCGAAGGGCTGCGTTCTCACTCATGACAACTTGGCCTGGACGACCGTTCAGGTCCGCCAGCACCTGGACGAGGCGATCCGTGAGGGTGGCAGCCTGCTCCAGTTCCTGCCGCTGGCCCACATCTTCGCCAGGCTCATCCAGTTCGTGTGCCTGGACGCCGGACTGGTCGTCGGCTACGCCCGGTCGCCTGACGACCTCCGGGACGACCTGCGCACCTTCCAGCCGACGCTGGTGCTCGGTGTGCCCCGGGTCTTCGAAAAGCTCATCGATGCGGCGCGCCAACAGGCCACGGGTGTGCGGCGCCCACTGTTCGACTTCGCGGTCCGCGCTGGCCAGGACTGGGCACGCGCGGAGCGGCGCGGGCCATTGCTGACCGGTCGCCGCACGCTGGCCGACCTGCTCGTATACCGGCGGCTACGGCAGGCCCTCGGCGGGCGGGTCCGCTACTGCGTGTCCGGCGGCGCACCCCTGGCGACGGACCTCGCGCGGCTGTTCCAGGCTGCCCGCATCCCGATCCTCGAGGGCTACGGCCTGACCGAGACGACCGCGCCTGCGACGGTCAACACGCCGAGCGAGTACCGGATCGGCACGGTCGGCCGGCCGCTGCCCGGCGTCGAGGTCTCACTCGCCGAGGATGGCGAGATCATAGTGAAGGGACGCAACGTCTTCCGCGGCTACCACGGCAACGCCGAGCGCACTGCAGAGGACTTCGACGGCGAGTGGTTCAAGACCGGCGATCTCGGCGAACTGGACCACGACGGCTACCTGTCGGTCTTCGACCGCAAGAAGGATCTGATCGTCACCGCGAGCGGCAAAAACGTGGCGCCTACGCCGCTGGAAGACCAGGTCGCCGAGCACGACCTGGTGGCGCAGGCCATGGTGGTAGGCAACCAGCGCCGCTTCGTCGCAGCGCTCATCACCCTGGACGACGAGCAGCTGCGCACCTTCGCCTCGAAACACGGCCTGGAGGACGACGATACCGACCTGCGGCGGCACGAGCGCGTGCGCGACGAAGTGCAGGCCGCCGTGGACCATGCCAACGAGGCGGTGTCCCGATCAGAGTCGATCAGGGAGTTCGCGATCCTCGACCGCCAGTTCAGTTCCGATGAGGACGAACTGACGCCCACCCTCAAGCTTCGCCGGAGCGTGATCGAAGACCACTTCGCACGCGAGATCGAATCCATCTATGGCTAATGAAAGGATCGGTGAGCGCACATGGATGCGGGTGAGGTCTTACTGCTCATCATCGTGCTGCTGATCGTCGCCGCGGTCACAGGTCACCTGATCGCCCAGCATATCTGGCCGATCAGGCGGCGGATCTGGCGCGAACGCGCCAACATCGTCGAGGAGGAGGCCAAGGAACTCCATCGCGAGTACGACCTAGAGAAGCCTGGGACTCCCGAAGACGAGATCGTTCGCGAGCGCTTGGAGAACGAGCGCGTCGCCACAGTGCCCGAAGTCTACGAGGCACAGGCCGACGAGCTCGAGGCGCAGGCGAACCGCGAGCGGATGGAGGCGCAGCGGGCCGAGGCAGAAGCCCGCCGGCTACGGCGTACGGCGGCCGGCGAGCCGCCCCTGGCCACCCCTGAGCGGTCCACGCCTCGCCGCAGGCGGGCCGGCCTGAGCCCCGAGGATCTGGACTACTAGTGTCCCGTGAGTCCTGGTCGTCCTCGCCGAGTTCGATGAACGTGCGCCGAATCGCTGCTTGCAATAGGCGTTGAGCTGCTCCAGGCCCTGCCGGTAGAGATCTTGCGGTGTCATCTCTCCCTGCGGGCCGTTACGGGTACAGCTCGGCCTGCGGGACCTAAATGACCTCTTCTGTGTCGGGGCCGGGCGGCTCGTCACCTTCGTACGGCTCGGCAAACGGCGCGGCGCGGTACGTGGGCTCGGCGAAGGCGTCGAAGGTGGCCAGCCGGTTGTCGATGTAGGTGACGACGCCGGCCTCCACCGCGCCAGGGTCCTCCTCGTCGCCGGGCACGATTCGCTCGACGACAGCCTCGACCGTCCGGGCCTCGTCCGCAGTGAGGAACTGGTGGACGCCCGGGGACGGGGTCTGGGTCGACGCGTGCGGGGACCGCTGTGGAGCCGAGGGATCGCCCCGATAGGGGAGCTATCCCGTCCTCTTCAGTGGTGCAGGCCGCGGCCGCTGCACCCGCTGAACCCAGCAGGACGCTGCTGCCCCAGAAATGTGCGACGGGACACGCTCCGCCGCCGGCCGACCGGTTGGTCGCCAGGCATAGCGAAACCCCTCCTGGTGTGTGTCCGTGAGGCCCGGCTACCCGCAAATGTGCGGACCTAACCTGCGTATGTCCGGAGGCGACGGGTAACAACGGACCGATCGACGTCGTCACCGAGCCAAAAGGAGAGTCACTGTGGCTGAGCGATCGCACCAGGAAGCCGCTCAGGCGTCGACGGGCGAGCTCGTCGTCAGGCTTACCGACGACATACGGACGCTGGTCAGGGACGAGATCCGGCTCGCGCAGCTGGAGCTGAAGAACAAGGCGAAGCGGGCCGGCATTGGTTCCGGCCTGTTCGGTGCCGCGGGCGTGATCGCCCTGCTGGGGTCGGCGACGCTCATCGCGTTCGCCGTCTTGGCGCTCGGGCTCGTGCTCCCGTACTGGGCGTCCGCCCTGATCGTAGGTGTCGTGCTGCTATTGGCCGCGGGCGCGCTCGCGCTGGTCGGCAAGCAGCAAATCGGCAAGGCCGTGCCGCCGACTCCGGACGATGCCATCGAAGGTGTGAAGAAGGACGTCGACGCTGTAACTGGAGGTGACCGGCGATGACGGGAGGCCCGCAGATGAAGGTGCCGGAATCCGGGCCCGACTTCCCGATGACCGGTGAGCCCAAGGAAGACGAGGAGACTCTCCGCGACGAGATCGAGTACACGCGCGACAGCGTGGCGGCGACCGTCGACGAGCTCACTGGCCGGGCCGAGACGGCCGCCCGGTCGGCCGTGAAGCCACTCATCGCCGCCAGCGTGCTCGTGCTCGCCGCGGTCGGCGCGATTCTCGCCGTCCGCAGGTGGCGCAGCTGACCTATTACTGGAGTGCCTGGGCGGCCACGCGCAGATCTGCGACCATACCCGCGAACATCGCCGCGCGATCTTCGTCGGAACGAAGCACCGCGGACGGGTGCACTGTTGCCACTACTTCTGGGCCCTCGCCCTCGTCCCAGGGCGCGCCATCCAGCTCCGGAGCCGGCAGCAACTCGCCGCGCTGCTGAGTGAGCCGGAAGGACGACCCGAAGATGGCGTTGGCGGCCGTCGCACCGAGGCAGATCACGACCTCGGGTTCGGTGAGCTCCAACTCCGCGACGAGCCAGGGCCGACAGGCGACGATCTCGGTCCGGTTGGGCGTCTGGTGGATCCTTCGCTTGCCCCGCTCGGTGAACTTGAAGTGCTTGACCACGTTCGTCACGTAGGCGCTCGAGCGGTCAATCTCGGCTTCCTCTAGGGCTTTGGCCAGCAATCGGCCGGCGGGGCCGACGAACGGCTGGCCCTCGCGGTCCTCGCGATCACCGGGCTTCTCCCCCAGCAGCATGATCCGGGCGTGCTGGTCGCCGTCCCCGAAGACGGTCTGAGTGGCGTTCTTGTACAGGTCGCATCCCCGGCAGGACGCGGCGGCCTGCTTCAAGG
>JASLBX010000169.1 GCA_030146385.1 Jiangellaceae bacterium
GCGGCCTGCATCTGCGGCTCCGACCTCTGGCCCTACCGCGGCCTCGAGGACGCCACCTGGCCCCAGCCCATGGGGCACGAGTACGTCGGCGTCGTCGAGGAGATCGGAGCCGACGTGAGCACCCTGAAGGTCGGCGACTTCGTTGTCGGCTCGTTCTTCGCCTCCGACAACACCTGCGAGATCTGTGAAGCCGGCTACCACACACACTGTGTCCAGCGGCAGCCCGGCGCCGCTACGGGAGCCCAGGCGCAGTACACGCGAATTTCGCTGGCGGATGGCACGCTCGTGACCGTGTCCGGGGAGCCCACCGAGGAGCAGCTCCGCAGCCTGCTGGCGGCGTCTGACGTCCTCGGCACCGGCTGGTTCGCCGCCGTCGCCGCGGTGGCGGGGCCGGCCAAGACCGTCGCGGTCGTGGGCGACGGCGCCGTGGGTCTCCTCGCCGTCCTGGCCGCCAAGCGGCTCGGCGCCGAGCGGATCATCGCGATGAGCCGGCACGCCGACCGGCAGGCGCTCGCCCGGAGGTTCGGCGCGACCGACATCGTTGAAGAGCGCGGCGACGAAGGCGTGGCGAAGATCAAGGAGCTCACGGACGGCCTCGGTGCCCACTCCGTCGTCGAGGCGGTGGGCACGCAGGAGTCGATGATGCAGGCCATCCGTTCGGCCCGTCCCGGCGGTCATGTCGGCTACGTCGGCGTCTCACACGACGTCTCGCTCGACGGCACCGAGTTGTTCTTCTCCGGCGTGCACCTGCACGGCGGTCCCGCGCCGGTCCGCCGGTTCCTGCCCGAGCTGATCGACCTGATCATGGGCGGCGAGATCAACCCCGGCGAGGTCTTCGACCTCACCCTGCCGCTCGAGGAGGCGGCCGAGGGCTACCGGGCAATGGACGAGCGCCACGCCACGAAGGTCCTGCTCACGCTCTGACTCGCACGCCTCACTCAGGAAGGAGCGACCCATGGCCGCCATCGGCGGCGGCAAGGGGCTTGGCGCCGTCGACCTCATGTAGTACGTCCCTTGGGGCAACGCTCGGCTTCTCCTACACCGACGGCACCAGCTACTCGGATCAGGTGATCCACATCGGCACCTACGACGCCACCATGGAAGAGCTAGAGCAGCTCAAGAACGCGACGACCCGCGTGCCCTCGATATCGACATCACCACCGACCGAGCATGCCGAAAATGGCACGCCACGCTGCTCGCGCGGACCGGATCCACGACAGGTGAACAACGACGTCACCGATACCTCGTTTGGTTTGCGGTAGACGATCGTGAACTCTGCAACCGTCTTCCTCACAGACAGTCTCGGCGTGAACCCCTCAAACTCGCTTTCCGCACTTCTGCAGGGGTTCCACGAGGAACCACTGGATCCGTTGCCGCTCTATGCATCGCCTGGACTTTGTAGCGAAATCTTCCAGAGCCGGGTGATCGCCGCGGTGACGACCAGGCCGATCAGCATGACAGCCACGAGGGCGACGAGTTGGCGCACCGCTCTGAGGAGATGGAGACTGGCGAGTCCGGTGATGGCGGCGGCCACCGCGAGCCCGAGCGGGCGGAGACGCTGATTGCGATCGGGGATGTGCCGGGACGTGAGGATCCCGGCGCGGACCGCCGATGAGGTGTGGATCGTGATGACCAGCGCCCCCGGCCTCGCGGACAGCGAGATTCCGCACATGTTCGTCCGTGTACGGTTGGACGGCGAGCATGCCGTCGCGGATCTCAATGACCCGCCGGTAGAACCGCAGTTCGATCTCACGCAGTGCCCGGAGCCTGGCGGCGTACTAATCCAGGTTTGCGCGACCGCTGCCACGCCTCCTCTTCCGGGGACTTGAGGCTGTCTCCGTTCGCGTCGGCGAACGAGCGGGGACAGTGCTGGCGGCGCGTCACGCTGCCAACCATGGTGCGCGCATGGAATGGAGCCATTCTTTTGGGTCTCTTGACGCAGGCCCCTCCGCCCGAGATGATGAGGCATCGGTTGCGTCATATGAATTAAGTTGCATTATATGCAACAGGCGGAAGAAGCATGAGAATCCTGTTCGCCGACGTGTTTGACAAGGAACAGCTACCCGCTGTCGCGGCGCAGGGCCACGAGTACGACCTGCGGCCGGACCTGTCCGCCGACGAGCTCCCGAAGGCGGTTCCCGGCTTCGACGTCCTGGTCGTGCGCAGCACCCGTGTCTCAGGAAACACGTTGACGGCCGGTGACAGTTTGGGCCTCGTGATCCGTGCGGGTGCTGGGGTAAACACCATCGACCTCCAAGCGGCTGCCGACCGCGGGATCTACGTCTGCAATGTGCCCGGCAAAAATGCGATCGCGGTCGCCGAACTGGCGTTCGGCCTTCTCGTGGCGCTCGACCGGTCGATCGCGGACGCGGTCGCTGATTTGCGCACCGGCGTGTGGAACAAGCGCCGCTATTCGAAGGCGCAAGGCCTGGCCGGTCGACGGGTCGGCGTCGTCGGGCTCGGCCAGATCGGGCTCGCCTTCGCCGAGCGGGCGGCGGCATTTGGCATGCGCGTCTGCGCGGTGGACAAGCCGGGGCGGACTGCGGACGTGCTTGAGCGTATCGCCGCGATCGGCATCGAACTCGTGTCCGACCTCGAGACCCTCGCCGCCGCCTCGGATGTGCTGTCATTCCACGTGCCCGCTGGGGACGACACGCAGGGACTGGTCGGCAGGCAGCTGCTCGCCGAGGTGCCGCCGGGTGCCATCATCATCAACACCTCGCGCGCCGAAGTCGTCGACGAGGACGCACTCATAGAAGCGATGAACACAAAGGGGGTGCGGGCCGGCCTCGATGTCTTCAATGACGAGCCGGGTGGGGGCGAGGGGAGGATCGACTCGCCTCTCGCACGTCACCCGAACGTCTACGGCACGCACCACATCGGCGCTTCGACCGAGCAGGCGCAGGCCGCAATCGCGGCCGAGGTGGTGCGGATGCTGGCGGCGTATGCAAACGGTGAGGTGCTGAACTGCGTGAACCTCGAGACGCGCCCGCTCGGAGAGGCCGTGGTCACCGTGCGGCACCTGGATGAGGTTGGGGTGCTATCCGAAATCCTCGCGCTGCTCCGGAAGGCCAACCTCAACGTCGAGCAGATGGAGAACCGGGTGTTTGCCGGTGCGCGCGCGGCATGTGCGAGCATTCAGGTCAGCGGACAGGTACCGGACGACCTGCGCTCTCAAATCGCCCGGGTCGACCGGGTGTTACACGTCGCCGTGCGGCCCTCCCAGCCAGCCCGCACCGCCGGGAAGGAGTGATCGCTCTTGGGTCGCCGTGTCCACAACTTCAGTGCCGGACCATCCACCCTGCCGCTCGAGGTGCTCGAGGAGGCCCAGCAGGAACTCGTCGACTACGCGGGCAGCGGGATGTCGCTGCTCGAGATGAGCCACCGGGGCGGCCACTACGAGCAGGTCCACGCCGACGCGCTCGCGCTCGTACGGGAGGTCGGCGAAGTGCCGGACAGCTTCGACGTGCTGTTCATGCAGGGCGGCGCCACGCTACAGTTCGCGGCGGTGCCGGCGAATCTGCTGGAGGATGGGCGGCGCGCGGCCTACGTGCTGTCGGGCTCCTGGGCGCGCAAGGCCTTCGCAGACGCGGAGCGAGTCGGCGATGCGTACGTCGCGTGGGATGGCGCGCCGGACCGTCACACGCGCATGCCGGCAGCGGACGAGCTCACGGTCGAACCGGGCACGGCCTACCTCCACGTGACCTCCAACGAGACAATCGAAGGCATCCGGTTCGCCCGCTTCCCCGACGTTGGCGTGCCACTTGCGGCGGATATGTCGAGCGACTTCTTCAGCCGCCCCGTGCCGTGGGAACGCTTCGACATCGTCTACGCCGGGACACAGAAGAACCTCGGGCCCGCGGGGATGGCGGTCGTCGTCGTCCCCCGAGCGATCCTCGATGACGCGCCGGACACCTTCGGCACCTACCTCCGCTACGCCACGCACGCGAAGGCCGACTCGCTCCATAACACGCCGCCGACCTTCACGGTCTACATGACCGGAAAGGTGCTGTCGTGGATCAAGCGACAGGGGGGACTGGCGGCGATGGAGCAGCGCGCCAAGCGCAAGGCCTCGATGGTCTATCGAGCGATCGACGACAGCGACGGTTTCTACAGCGGTCCCGCGGAACCAGCCAGCCGGTCCCACATGAACGTCGTGTTCCGGCTGCCGAGCTCCGCGCACGAGGAACATTTTCTCCGGCGCGCCGCCGAGGCCGGCCTGGTCAACCTCAAGGGTCACCGCAGTGTCGGTGGCTGCCGTGCCAGCCTGTACAACGCGCTGCCCGAGGCGGCCGCGCGGGCGCTGGCGGAGTTCATGACGGAGTTCCGGTCGGGGCGCGGATGACACAGGCGGCCGGCACCGGCCCTCCCGGTGCGAACGCGCACGACGCCGGCTGGCTGCGTCCGGTTCAACTCTGCCTTGTCACCGCGGTGCGCGGGCCCGACGAAAGTGTCTGGCCGCATCCGACCACCTCCGTGTGGCGCAGCTCCGAGGACCAACAGCACCGTCCCGAGACGCTCGAGGTACCGCTGGCGCCTACCTCGTGTGTCACCACCGACGGCCCGGTCCTCGCCGTGTACCGCATCACGACCGCCGATCACACGCAGACCGGGTTGCTTGCGGACGTGAAGGTCGCGGCCTGGGAGGCCCGTCGCGTCAAGGGCCATGAGCACACCCGCTACGCGAAGGAGGAGGCGCTGCTCGCCGAACTCGACGATGTGGAGGCGCAGGTCGGACCGGTCGCGCTGGGTCACCGCCCCGAGCCTCAGCTGGGCGCTTTCCTGGAAGGACTCTCGAGCGGGCGACGCACGGCGTCGTGGACATCGGCGGACGAGGCCATCCACGAGCTCTGGGTCGTGGAGGGCACGGAGCTCGAAGAACTCGCCACCCGCAGCGCAGCCCTCGACCCCCTCTACATCGTCGACGGGCACCATCGCATCGCCGCCGCCGCCCGGCGGGCCGCGGGCAGACGCGCAGCCACCGCACCCTCCGCGGACGATGACCCCTGGGCTGCATTCCTTGCTGCGGTCTTCCCCGCCGACCAGCTCGTAATCCGGGCGATCCACCGGATCGTCAAAGTGGCCGCTGCGGGCGCGCCGGATGCGCTGCTGGGCCGCCTCGAGGCGCTCGGTACCCTCACGTCGGTCGAGGGGCCGGAGGACGCGCGGCCTCGCCGGGAGAGGCAGTTCGGCGTGGGATTCGCCGGCCGCTGGTATCGCCTCGACGGGCTCGACGTCCGGCCTCCGGCCGGGCCGCCGTGCCCCGACGTGCAGCTCCTCGACGATCTCGTGCTGGGTCCGGTCCTCGGCATCGACGACCCCAGGACCGACATGCGGATCGACTTCTTCCCCGATCTCGGCGACCTTCGCCCCGTCGCCAAACGTTGCCGTGACACCAATGAGATCGCCTTCCTTGTCCGTCCGTTGGTAGTCGATGAGGTATTCGCGATCGCCGAGTCGGGCGCTGCGCTTCCCCCGAAGTCCACTTGGTTCGACCCAAAGCCGATCAAGGGAGCCGTCATGCCGGCACAACGGCTGCCGGGGCGCGCTTGCGGGCCCGCAACGCCTCCTTAAGGCCTCCCGGCCTGCGGTGTGGTGACCTTGCTTGCGGAAGGGCCACCCCGCAGTACACGCACAGCATCGCGGTGACGCCTTCGTCGTTGTAGCGCCCTCCGTGGTGATGATGACCTAGTCGTGCCCGCTCGGCCGCGTGAGCCGCTAGCGACGATCCTGCCGCTGGTCGAGGATGGTCTGCTTACGCACGGCGACCCGCACAACATCGACCTGGTCGACCTGGAAGCAGCCCTCGCCGAGCTGGCTGGAAGGCGTCACCTTCGAGCAGTTATTCGCCCGCATGGCCGGCCGATTCCGGCAGGGCGTCGGCGGTGCCATGGTCGCCGAGTACGTGGCGACGGAAGCGCGGCCAGGAAACGGCTTCCCTGAGTTCCGGCGAGAGCAGGGCTCAGCCCTCGATCACGACCATCCAGCACCAGTTGCGGAGGATCGGGAGCTTGAGGAGGAGGCCGTCGAGCCGCTCCAGGACGCGAGCTAGGGGATCCGCCAACGGCGTCTTGTAGAAGAACCCTGCTATTAGCGAGGTGAGGTGGTAGCGGCGCACACGCGTGGCGGGGAAGTGGCGCTGGATGACCGCAAGGTCGCCAGCCATCAGCGGATGCTCGTCTTCGGTCCGCATCTGCGGGGTGCGGCGTCGGAAGGCGTTGATGGCGGGGTTGTGCCCCATCGGCTCGACGAACACGAACCGGCCGTCAGGCTTCAACACACGACGGATCTCCGGCAGGGTCCGGTCCAGGTCGAGATGGTGCAGGACACCGCAGCCGTGAACCAGGTCGAAGGAGTCATCCGGATACTCGAGCTTCTCGGCGTTCATCACGGCGAACGTCGCGCCTGTGATGCCCCGCTCGGCGGCTGTCTGCACAGCCCACTCGATCGCCACCGGCGAGATGTCGATGGCGGTCGGATGGGCACCGGCCACGGCCAGATCGAACGCCCACGTGTGCACCCCGCAGCCCAGCTCGAGAGTCCGCGCGCCGGGCGGTGCCTTCCGGACCGCCGAGTCGTAGTCACCCAGACTGGCGCGGGCGACGTAGTACCAGCGGTCGAGGCCGACCCGCACTCCCTCCGTGAAGCAATGATCGTGGAAGTGCTGCTCGCGCTCGTACCGTTCCTCAGCCCCATTGGTCATTGGACGCGACCCTAGTTGACCGCTCGATCCCCTGTCACCCTCGCGCGGCAGTGCGGCGGTAGTGAGACACCTCCAGCAACGACCGCCACCACT
>JASLBX010000204.1 GCA_030146385.1 Jiangellaceae bacterium
GGGACTCGAACCCCGAACCCGCTGATTAAGAGTCAGCTGCTCTGCCAATTGAGCTAATGGCGCAGGCTGCTGCTCCCGACACTGGCTCGGCGACGGGAGGCAACGACCGATAACGGTAGCACCCGGCTAGTCGTGCAGCGAAATCAACTAAACCCGGCGACTGGCGAGGCTGGCACAGGGGTGCATGCGACGGCGAAGGTCCTCACGAAGACGCGGTGATGGACCAATCTGCTCGAAGGCATCGGGTCGGACGCGCGTTACGCATCAGTGCTCTAGCGCAGATCGCCGTAGCACTGCGCCCCCACTAGTTCGATCACGTCCGCGTCGATGAGCTGCCGGAGCCGACGTAGCACCCATGGCCGGGATTGGCCAGTCCCTCGGCGGTCTCACCCGTGCAGAGCTACTCTCAACTTCTTAGAGTTGTTGAGGTTTGGGGCACCTTATCGAATGGATCGCGCGGTGTCAGCAGATTCAATCCAGGCCAGCTGTGTGATGCTATGCGCATGGAGCGGGGGGCCGCCGACATCACGCACGATCAGGCCGCGCAAGCGGTACAAGCCCAGCTGGGCGCGCATGCGATCGTCGACACCTGGACGGTGCACACCCTCGGTCGCGGCCGAGGCGAAACCACAACGTCGCTTGGCACAAGCCGGATATCAGGCACGGCCCGGATCGGCGGGGCGACGGTGCCCTGGTCGCAGATCCGCAAGGTTTACGTACCACCCGACGCTGTGGCTGGCATCGACATGGGTCGCTCCGTCGGGCATTGGAACTACTGGCGCCGCGAGTCCGAGCTGTTCGTGTCAGGCCACCTCGGTCGGCTACCCGATGGCCTCGTCGCGCCTGCGCCGTACCTGATCGCCGCCAGCGATGCCCACATAATCGTATGGATGGAAGACCTCGGCGGACCGGCTAGAACGACCTGGGCCGACGACGATCTCGGACGCGTCGCGCACGGTCTCGGCCGTCTCGCCGGAGCGTTCGCCGAACAACCTCCTGACGAGGCCTGGCTCAGCACCGACCTGCTCGGCCAGTGGGTCAGAGACATGCCCGCATGGACTGCGCCACTGCGCGAGGACAGCCCCGCCGGCTGGAACCAACCGGTGGCTCGGTCGGTGTTCAACCGCGGATCTGCCAGCCCGGTGGCCGCACTGCTCTACCAGGCAGAAGGTCACCTCGATGCGCTCACCGACGGCCCGCCCACCTTCTGCCACCGCGACACCGGGCTAGACAACATGGTGCTCCGCAGTCGTCCCGACATGGTGTCACTCTTCGACTGGGCCCTCGCCGGCACTGGCGCTGTCGGGGAGGACCTCGGAGTGCTCTTCGCTTCGGCCGCCCGCCAGGCGCCACGCGAGCCGATCGCGCTGTGCAGGGCGATGCTCGACCACTACGTCTCCGGCCTGGGCTCGCTCGCGGGCGAGATCGACCCGGAGACCATCTGGCGGACGGCGGTGGTCACCGCCGCACTACGCGAAGGCATCTTTGCCGCCTTCCATATCAGCCGAGCGATCGAAGGATCCGCACCGGACGGGACGATGCTCGCCGGGATCGCCCGTGACGCCGCCGTGGTGGAGGCCTTCGCGCAGCAGGCACTCGAGTTAGAAAGCAGCAAGGCGTGATCACCTACCGACTTCGCACACGAATCCGGCGCCAAGACCGCCAATAGCGGCCGAACGCGCCGGATTCGCGTGCGAAGTCATCAGCGGTCACCTCGGGCAAGTCGCGCGCCGCCCGCTGGCGAGGACGAAGATATGGAGCGTTCGACCGCAGCGCCATGGCGGCCGATGAGGGCCGTCCATCTGACAGCACTTGCCGTGCTGCTGGCTGGAGTGCTGGCCTTGACCGCCCTGTCGGAGCCCGGGACGTTCGGCGCCCACGTGCTCGTAAGGAACACGATGGCCGGCGTCGGGGTCTTGGCCGCAATGGCCACCGTTGTGGGAGCGCGGCTTGCCTGGGCACCGCTGTTCGCGTTCGTTGCCGTCGTCGAGGTCGCCGGACGCGGTGCCGGCCCGGCGTCGGCATGGTGGACGTGGCCGGCCCAGCCTTCGGACGTCGATGCAGCGGCGTGGGTGGCCGCAGCCCTGTTCCTGGGCGGCCTTTGTGCCTACGCGCTGTTCGGAGCACGCGCCGAGCGGCATCCAGACACCGGCGTCTCATGATCGGGGCAGAGCTGGTGGTGCCATGGCCCGACCGCCGTCACCCTGATCACGAACCAAGACCGCAGCCGCCTCGTGTACAGCGCCGGTAATTGCATCGAGTGCGGGGGAGTCCAGCCGCCAGCGTTGCCAGAACAGCGGGACATCCAGATACCGTCCGGGCGCGAGCTCTGCCACTTTCCCGCGCGAAAGCGCGTCGCCCAGCAACTGCTCGGGCACCATGCCCCAGGCAAGACCCAACCGCGCCGCGTCAAGAAAGCCCTGCGACGAGGGAAGGTACGTCACCGGAGGGCTGAGCCGCTCGCCGGTCAGAGCATGGAGAAAGCGTTCCTGCAAGGCGTCCTTGCGGTTGAACATCAGCATCGGGGCCGCGGCGAGCGCAGACGGTCTCGGCCCGTCGGGCAGGAAGCGCGAGTGAAACTCGGGCGAGGCGACGGCGAAGTAACGCATCGCGCCCAGCGGCTCGACCCGGCAGCCCTGGACAGGCCGGGAGTCTGCGGTGACGGCGGCCATCACCGTCCCCTCGCGCAGCAGCGCAGCGGAGTAATCCTGATCTTCCGCACGGATGTCGAACGTCGCGGTAAGCTCCGCAGGGACCTTGGCGAGCGCGGGCAGGAACCACGTCGACAGCGAGTCTGCGTTGACGGCCAGCGGCACGCGAAGCGGCTCGACCGACTCGGCCATGCCGCCGCGAATCGCCGCGAGCGCCTCGTGCTCGATCAGCTGGGTCTGAGTGGCGAGCCGCAGCAGTACCCGGCCCGCCTCGGTCGGCTCGACCGGCCGGGTCCTGCGCACCACCACCTGGCCGAGCCGCGACTCGAGAGCCTTGATCCGCTGACTGACCGCGGAGGGCGTAACGTGCAGCCGCCTCGCGGCCGCCTCAAAGCTGCCTTCGTCCACGACGGCGGAGAACGCCGCCAACTGCGCTGGGTCCAGACCACTCATGAAGCAATTCTAAATATAGCTTAGAAAGATTAGTTGGACTCAGACTATTCACAGGGCCTAACGTCCAAATCGTGTCCGCGTCCCTTATCGGCTTCGCCACCGGCCTGACCCTGATCATCGCCATCGGCGCGCAAAACGCGTTCGTCTTGCGGCAGGGCATCCGGCGCGAGCACGTCCTGCCCGTCGTCCTGGTCTGCTCAATGGCCGACGCCATCCTGATCACCGCGGGCGTGGCCGGTCTCGGCGTCTTGGTTACAGCGCACCCCGTCGTCACCGAGGTGATCCGCTACGGAGGCGCCGCGTTCCTGATCGGCTACGGCCTACTCGCCGTTCGGCGCACGTTCCGTCCGGGCGCTATGGTCGCCAGTGACGAAGCGTCCAGCACCCTGCGCGCGGCGTTGCTGACCTGCCTCGCGTTCACCTTCCTCAACCCGCACGTTTACCTCGACACCGTGGTGCTGCTCGGCTCGCTCGCGAATCAGTACGACGGGCCCTGGGTGTTCGGCGCCGGAGCCGTTGCGGCCAGTTTCACCTGGTTCTTCGCGTTGGGTTACGGCGCGAAGTGGCTGACCAGGTTCTTCGCCCGCCCCCGGTCGTGGCAGATTTTGGACGGCCTCATCGCCGTGATCATGTTCGCGCTGGCCGCTCGCCTCCTGATCGGCTGAGCGCGACGACGGCAGCCCGGGCTCGATCAACGACGGCGGTTCTTGGCAGGAAGGCCGCCAGCGTCGCGATCTTCTCGTACGCCTGCGGATCCACACGTTGCCGCAGTTCGTGGTCCACCCGTACGTAGCGCTCGACGTCAGTGCCCGCGATCGCCGGCGCTGAAGGTGCCATATCGGCGGCGGCGAGCAGCATGGTGGCCTCTTCCGGCCGGTCATTTCGCGCAAGCAGTTCGGCCAGTATTCGCATCGTCGTCCACACCTGCGGCCACGCGGCGAGCCGCAGCCAGCGCTCCAGAAGTGGGCCAACGACGTCGAGGGCTTCCGCGGTTCGGTCGAGCCGAGTCAGCGCGGCCGCCAGAGCAGTGGCAGCGAGCCCACCGGCGAACTCGGCGCCGGCTTGGTCGATCTCCTTGACGGCGGTTTTCAGCAGCGGAACGCCTGTCGCGTAGTCCTCGGCAGCGACCCCCTCGGCCGCGGCATAGCTGGCCCACGCCCGGTATGCCCGTGACCTGGATACCTCAGCCATCGCCACGGCACGATCAGCGTGCTGGCGGGCCTCGGAAATGTCGCCGTCATAGGTGGCGATAAGCGCCAGCGAGGCATGGCCGTCGACATGTCGCGCGGGCGGCAACCCCGGCACTGCGAGCAGCTCATGCCACCAGTGACGAGAACTGGCGTAGTCGCCGCGGTAGATCGCCGCGACGCCGAGCGTGCCCAGCGCCAGGTAGCGCTCATCGGCGCCGCTGGCCGCAACGAGCGCGGCACGCGCGGCCTGCTCAGCGACGTCCAGATCGCCCTGCAAGGTGGCCGCGAATGCTCCGGCCGCCATGCCCAACGCTTCAGCCGGCGTCGTGTCGATCGCCGGGTCCTCTCCCACGCGGCGTACCACTTCAATCAGGTCGATGGGCAGGTGCCAGTGCACGGTGGCAAGCATGAGCTCACCTGTGATCTCGGCGGCGAGTGGTGCCTCGCCATGCCGCATCGCCCACAGTGCCGCCGCTCGGAGGTCAGCCGCATTGGTCTTCCAGACGGCCGACACGTCATCGCCGGGTCCGACGGCCGCTTCGGCCGCTGCGCGCACGACCGAGCGCATCCAGCGAGCGTGCGCGATTCTGGCGTCGTCTTCGATGCCCATTTCCGTTAGGCGCTCGCGGGCAAAGGCCCGAACTATCTCAAGTAGCCGGTAACGGGCAGAGTCGTGCGCTGTCCGAGCCACGATCAGCGACGCATCCACGAGCCGGCCGAGCCCGACCGCAACCGGCCGGCTGACCAGCCCGGTGGCCACTTTCTCGG
>JASLBX010000254.1 GCA_030146385.1 Jiangellaceae bacterium
TCGACGAGGTCGAAGAACGCCGGATCACGCAGGCCGGATAGGACGTTCTGCTGGTTGTCGGGGTCGAGCTCTTCGAAGACCTCGACGGCGCGGTCCTTGTCGAGCAGGCGGAACAGCAGGATCGCGGTGATGTCGTCCGATCGCCGGATCTCGTCCGCGATCTCATAGGGAGGGTGCTCGGCCAGCCATTTCTGCATGCCAGCGACGTCGTTGTGGTCGCGCATCTCGCGCAGCGCGTCTGTGCCCACGGCCCCTCCCGTCGCATCAGTGGTCGTCGAGTCGGTCACACCGTACGGGACAGGCTCCGCGGCCTGCGGGAGTTCGTCTGTCTGGGACCGGTCGTCCTGGACAAGTTCGTTGGTGCGCATGGCAGTTCTCCAGAGTGGGGCGTCCCGCTCACCCCGGAGCACGCGTCAATATGCCATCCGTACCTGGACGTACGAGGTCGTCAGCGCGTGGCGGCGCCGGGTGAGGGGAGCTGTGCACGGCAAGTCATCGTCCGCTGCCAGTGACTATGGCTGGGATCGTCGCTGGTCAGCTGCGCCGGTCTACCACCTGGCATGTCCCTCACCCCCGTTTCTGTGCGCGTCGCGATAGGAAAACGGCCCCCCGGTTCAGGGAAGGCCTCCGGTAAGGACCATAACTGCTGGACGCAATGATCGTCAAGATCGGTGTTGAGAAGTGAGCGCATAATCACCAGTAAAACCGGGAAGAACTGCGAAGTATGAGCAGCGACGCCGACCTGCGGCTCTTCTGGGAGCGCCGGCTTGACACTGATTGGACCGAGTCAGGCGTGGGGTACCACGCGCTTGGACGGGCCTTCAACACGTGGATGTATCGCGTGCGGCGCGCGGTGTTCGACCGCGAGGTGGCGCAGTTGGGCGTTGGCCCGGAGTCACGCGTCCTCGACGTCGGGTCGGGCACCGGCTTTTACGTCCAGTGCTGGCGCGACGCTGGTGTGGGCCAGGTCGTCGGCTGTGACCTCACCGAAGCCGCGGTGGCCCGGTTGCGTGGCCGGTTTCCCGGCGTGGAGTTCGTCCGCGTGAACGCCGCCGAGTTGGCGACCGCATTTGAGCTGGACTCGTTCGATGTGGTCTCGTGCATGGACGTCCTGTTCCACATCACCGATGACGAGCAGTACGCGCAGGCGATCGGCGGGGCGGCCGAAGTGTTGCGCCCCGGCGGGCACTTCGTGCTGTCCGAGAATTTCCTGCACCGGGCGGAGCAGCGGGGCGAGCACCAGGTCAACCGAACGGTCTCGGCGATCACGTCGCTGCTTACCGGCGCTGGGTTCGAGGTGGTGCGCCGGGTACCGATGCTGGTGCTGATGAACGCCCAGGTCGATGCGCCGTTCACGTGGCGCAAGGTGTGGGGTGGCGCCTTGCGCGCGGTGACGATGACCGAACCGACCGGGTGGCTCGCCGGCGCAGCGCTGTATCCGGTGGATCGTGGCCTCACCCGCTGGCTTCCTGAGAGCCCGACCACCGAGTTGATGATCTGCCGCAAGACCTGAGTATCTCCGAGCCAGCCGACCCGCACGCCCTATGGTCAGAGCAGTGGTCCGGACAGTGTGCGGGCGTGTGGCCCCAGGGGGCGGGAAAAGAATGCGGCCCCGGCATTAGGGGGGTACCGGGGCCGCTTTACCCGGGTGCGGTTCGGGGGGGCGCACACCGGGGGCTTATGGGTTAGTCCGTAGACCTTGGTTCGACTGGCAACTCGTTGGGTCGATCTGCGGAATCGGGCTTGCTGGCTTCGTCGGGCCGGCCCTTGTCGTCCGGTTGACCCGGTTCGGCCGGCTTACCGGCTCCACCAGGGTTTTCGACGGACGGCTTGCTGTCGGCCTGGCCAGGCCGGTCGTTGGGCGGGTCGACGTCCGGCGTGGCGGGAGCGGTGCCAGGTTCGCCCGCGCCGCCGTGACCCGCGTCTTCTGGCTGGTTGCCCTGCTCCTTCGCGTCCTCGCTGATCTCCCAGCCCTCGACGCCGCCGTCCTTGGCATCATCGGAGACCTCCTCACCGAAGTCGTTCGAGTCAGTGAACTTGAACGGCGTAACGGCCTCGATCACCGACTCGACCCGCTCCTGCGCAGGCTCGGGAAGGGCGCCGGCAGCCGTGGCACTCGCGAGCCCGCCCAGGGCGAGAACGCTGCTCGCCGCGACCTTGACAGACAAGGGAAGGGCCACGAGCCGGCGGCGGGAAGCATGGCGACCAGCGCTGCGGCGGCTGGGTCGCGGCGCCACAGCGCTGGCGAAATCACCGGTGGCCATCCGGGCGGCGAGCTCGGCGGACGGGCGGACCGGCTGTTCTGGGAGAGTGCGCAGGGCGCCAACGGCCGCGGCGAGCGGCTCCAGGTCGGCAGGCACTGGACCACCGCGGAGCACGGCCTCGACCGTGGCGTCGTCTAGTTCTCGCTGCGCGTGCATCTCATCCCTGTAATCGCGCGAGCGGCTCACAGGGTTACACCCTCGCGCTGAAGTCTTTCGCGGAGCTGGTTCAGTGCTCGGCGCTGATGCTGCTTAATGGCGCCGCTGGACTTGCCGAGTACGGCGGCGACCTGCTCGACCGTGAGGTCGGCGATGATCCGGAGCGCAAGCACCTCACGTTGTATGTCGGGAAGGCCGTTGAGTAGGCGCCGGACGCTTTGCGTCTCGAGGCTGGACATCGCCTCGTCCTCGACGTTGCCGCCCGGCCGTTCGAGCACAGCGTCCTGGCCGACCTCGGACCACGGCCGGCGGACGTCGCGCCGGTGCACGTCGGCCGCCTTGTTGTGGGCGATCGCGAAGACCCAGGAGCGGAACTTGGCCTCCGACCCGGTGAAGGCCGCGAGGCGTTCGAACACCGCGATGAAGACTTCGCTGGTGACGTCGTCGTGGTCGACGACTCCGCGCAGCGTCAAATAATTGGCGACTTGAGGTGACAAGTCGGCGTAGAGACGCTCGAACGCCCACGGCGCGCCTGAGCACGCCGCGGCAAGGACATCATCAAATGCTTCCCCGATCGCCAGCGCGTCCTCCCCGATACGGCGTTGGCCCTATCCCTGTAATCGTTCAGGCCCGGGAAAAGGTTACGGGTACCCGAGGCGGTCCAACACCACTTCTTGGCTCCCACGTCAGCGGGGTGTGTGGCGGTTGAGGAACTCGTAGACGTCCGTGTCATCGACGCCGGGGAAGGTGCCGGGTGGGAGCGCGGCGAGCAGATGGGAGTGCACCCGGGCGCTCGGCCAGGCGTGGTCGGCCCAGCGCGCGGCGAGTTCGGCCGGCGGGCGGCGGCAGCAGGACGGGTCGGGGCACGACGAGCGAGCCCGGACGGTCGTCTCGCGCCCGGTGAACCACTTCGAGTGCGCGTACGGGACACCCACGTCGATGGCGAACTCGCCTTCAGGTGTGCGTTCGACATGGGTGGTGCACCAGTAGGTCCCGCGGTCCATGTCGGTGTACTGGTAGTGGCTGGCGTACCGGTCCGCCGCGGAGAAGACCGCCCGAGCCGCCCACTTGCGGCACACGATCTGGCCCTCGATCGCGCCGGTGACGTCGGTCGGAAACGTCACGTCGTCGTTCTCGTAGGCCTTGTAGATGACGCCGTCCTCGCCCACCCGCATGAAATGGACGGGCAGCCCGAGATGATGGGTGGCCAGATTTGTGAACCGGTGGGCGGCGGTCTCGTACGACACCGCGAACACGTCGCGCAGATCCTCGATGGCCAGCGCCTTATGTGCCTTCGCCCGCTGGAGATGATCGACGGCGGAGCGCTCGGGCATCAGCAGCGCGGCCGCGAAGTAGTTCACCTCCACCCGCTGGCGCAGGAAGTCGGCGTAGTCGGCGGGGTCGTCGTGGCCGAGTGCGACGTGCCCGAGCGACTGCAGCACGATGGTGCGCGGGTCGTGCCCGCGCGGCCCCGACAGCGGCAGGTACACCCGCCGGTGCTTCAGGTCGATGACCGATCGCGTCGCCCGCGGCAGGTCGGCCACGCGATGGAGAGTGAAGCCCAGGTGAGACGTGATCTCGCTGATGCCGCGCTCGGTCAACGGCCCGCCGGTGTGTCCGGTGGCCGCCGAGATTGCTGCAGTCACCTGCTCGATCTCGGGGAAGTAGTTGTCGCGGTCGCGCATCTGGCGGCGCAGTTCGGCGTTGGCCCGGCGGGCGGCCTCCGGAGTGGCGAGCTGCTTTGTCGCCCGCCGCTCAAGCTCCTGGTGAAGGCCGACCAGTGCCTCGAGCACCTCGGTGGGCAGCCGGCTGCTCGGGGAGACCTGCGGCAGCCCAAGCGAGGCATAGAGCGAACTCCGCTGCGCCCGCTCCAACTCGATCTCCAGCGCCGCGCGGGGAGACGGTGGCTCGATGCTCATCAGGTCGGCGAGCGGGACGTCGACCGCGTCTGCGATGGCGCGAAGCAGGGTGAGCCGCGGTTCGCGCTTGCCGTTCTCGATCTGTGAGAGCAGGGAAGGAGCCCGGTTGACCGCCTCTGCAAGCTCGCCCAAGGTCATACCGCGGGCCTTGCGGGCGTGCCGGATGCGCCGGCCAAGCGTCATGAGATCCAGATCAGCAACGGTCATGGCTTCTCTCTCAGTGAACTTTTGACGATATTCACACAGCATAGCGGTAGTGAACGCGGTTTGAGCGGACACACAGTGTTGGTCAGGAAGACCTTCACATGGCTAGGAGCAATCATGACGACCCTCGAGGCCGCCCGGCCGGAGACAACTCAGCGTTCCACCGTCAGCGCCCGCATCGCCGCCGAGGCGGCCGAGCTGGTTCGGCAGTGGGAGAACGACCCGCGGTGGCGCGGCGTCGAGCGCTCCTACTCGGCCGAGGACGTCGTCCGGCTCCGCGGCACGGTCCGCGAGGAGCACACCCTCGCCCAGCGCGGCGCCGAACGGCTCTGGGAACTGCTGACCACCACCGACTACGTGCACGCGCTCGGCGCGATCACTGGTAATCAGGCCGTACAGATGGTCCGCGGTGGCCTGAAGGCCATCTACCTGTCCGGTTGGCAGGTTGCCGCCGATGGCAACACGGCCGGGCAGACGTACCCGGACCAGAGCCTGTATCCGGTCAACTCGGTGCCCACAATGGTCCGGCGGATCAACAACGCTCTGCTGCGCGCCGATGAGATCACGTTCTCCGAAGGCGCTGACCCGGGCTTCGACTGGCTCGCGCCGATCGTTGCGGATGCCGAGGCCGGCTTCGGCGGGCCGCTCAACGCCTTCGAACTGGCCAAGGCGATGATCGCGGCCGGCGCCGCCGGGATCCACTACGAAGACCAGCTCGCGTCCGAGAAGAAGTGCGGCCACCTCGGCGGCAAGGTCCTCGTGCCGACGTCTCAGCACGTCCGGACGCTCAACGCCGCCCGGCTGGCCGCCGATGTCCTGGGCGTCCCGACCATCATCGTGGCGCGCACGGACGCACTTGCCGCCAAGCTGATCACATCCGACGTCGACCCTACGGACCAGCTGTTCGTCACCGGCGAGCGGTCGGCGGAAGGCTTCTACCGGGTGACGCCCGGCGTCGAGTCCGTGATCGCGCGGGCACTCGCCTACGCCCGGTACGCCGACCTGATCTGGGTCGAGACCGGAACGCCGGATCTCCAGTTCGCGCGCAAGGTTGCCGAGGCGGTCAAGGCGGAGTTTCCTGACAAGATGCTCGCCTATAACTGCTCGCCCTCGTTCAACTGGAAGGCGCACCTGGACGAGGCCACGATCGAGCGGTTCCAGCGCGAGCTCGGCGCGATGGGATACAAGTTCCAGTTCATTACGCTGGCCGGTTTCCACCAACTCAACTACGGGATGTTCGACCTGGCCCGGCGGTACGCGGAATGTGGCATGCCGGCGTACGTCGCCCTGCAGCAGGCGGAGTTCGCGGCCGAGCCCCGTGGGTATACCGGCGTCAAGCATCAGCGCGAGGTCGGCACGGGCTACTTCGACCTGGTGTCCACCGCGCTCAACCCGGACAGCGACACGCTCGCCCTGCGCGGCTCGACCGAGGAGGAGCAGTTCTGATGAGCCGACCCGAGATCCTCGCCCCCCCGGCGCTGGCGTTCCTGACCCAGCTGCATCGCCGGTTCGCCGGCCGCCGGGCCGATCTGCTCGCCGCTCGCCAGGCGCGCCGGAGCCAGATCTCCGCCGGTGCCGACCTGGACTTCCTCCCGGAAACCCAGCACATCCGGGAGGACGACAGCTGGCGCGTCCCTGCACCCGCGCCTGGGCTGGAGGACCGCCGAGTCGAGATCACCGGCCCGACGGACAGGAAGATGACGATCAACGCGCTCAACTCGGGCGCCAAGGTGTGGCTGGCCGACCTCGAGGACGCCAACACACCGCACTTCGCGAGCGTCATCGACGGGCAGGCCAATCTGTACGACGCGATCCGGCGGCAGGTCGACTACACCAGCCCGGAAGGCAAGCGGTACGAGCTGAACGACGAGACCGCGACGATCGTCATGCGCCCGCGCGGCTGGCACCTGACGGAGAAGCACCTTTCCGTCGACGGGGACGTCATGGTGGGCAGCCTGGTCGACTTCGGTCTGTACTTCTTCCACAACGCCCGCGAACTGGTTGCTCGCGGCGTCGGGCCGTACTTCTACCTGGCCAAGCTGGAGAGCCACCTGGAAGCCAGGCTGTGGCGCGACGTGTTCGTGTTCGCCGAGGACTTCCTCGGGTTGCCGCGCGGCACCATCCGCGCCACCGTCCTGATCGAGACCATCCCGGCCGCGTTCGAGATGGACGAGATCCTGTACGAACTGCGCGAGCACTCCGCGGGGCTGAACGCGGGCCGGTGGGACTACATCTTCAGCATGATCAAGACCTTCCGGAACCGCGGCTCGGGATACGTGCTGCCCGACCGGTCGGCCGTCACGATGACCGTCCCGTTCATGCGGGCCTACACCGAGTTGCTCGTGAGCACGTGCCACCGGCGCGGCGCCCACGCGATCGGCGGCATGTCGGCGTTCATCCCATCGAAGGATGCCGCCGCGAACGAGGAGGCCTTCGCCCAGGTGCGCGCCGACAAGGAGCGCGAGGCCCGGGACGGCTTCGACGGCTCGTGGGTTGCCCACCCTGGAATGGTCGACGTGGTCCGCGAGGTGTTCGACGAGATGCTCGGCGACCGGCCGAACCAAATCGATCGGCGGCGCGACGACGTGCACGTTTCCGCCGCTGACCTGCTGGACATCGCCTCGACGCCCGGCGACATCACCGAAGCCGGCCTGCGGAAGAACGTGTCCGTCGCCCTCCGCTACCTGGAGTCGTGGCTGGGTGGCCGCGGTGCTGTGGGCATCTTCGGGCTCATGGAGGACGCGGCTACGGCCGAGATCAGCCGCTCGCAGATCTGGCAGTGGATTCACGCGGAATCCAAACTCCCGGACGGGACGATCATCTCGCGGCCGCTGGTCGAGCGGATCGTGACGGAGGAGACGGAGACCCTGCTGGCCGAGGTGGGGGACGACAATCGCCGGGCGCAGCGGGTCCAGCAGGCTCGCGAGCTCTTCGAGCAGGTCGCTGTCGGGCCCGACTTCCCGACCTTCCTGACGATCCCCGCGTACGCCAACTACGTCTGACCGCCTGTCGATCACTGCGCTGTGGGGTGGTGCGCAACAGGGCGAGCGCGATGGGCCGGAAGATTACGACGGAGAGCAGCCGAGGGCGTACGCACGGTTACGTCGGCCATGCACGGAGCCCCGCGGGGACGACGCCCGATCGCGAGCGGAGTTCCTCGGGCTCGCCCACCCATGCTGTGAAGTTGCGCGTGCCCCTTGCCGAACCTTAACGATCGTCGGTACCTTTTCACCTGGAGCACGGCACGACGCAGCGGGGGGTCGACCGTTGTGCCGCTCCGTGGACCCGGTTGGTCTCACCCTGGGGCTGATTGTTGGGGTGTTTGTTCTCGAGGGGGGAACTACGTTGGCACCTGTATCTCGTCATGCGCGCCCGCGCCCACCACGACGCCGCAGGAGGTGGTTGGCCTTCGTCGGCAGTATGAGCTTGGTGGCCGTCGCGATGGTCGCCTCGCCGGCGGTCGCAAGTCACCCACTGGCCACGCTGGACGGCAGCAACTTCGAAATCGATGATGACGCGAACCTCAAGGTCGATGATCCGCCGATGGTGGACTGGGCAAATGTCGACGAGGCTCGCGCCGTTGACGCGCCCTCTGGATCAAACGACGACTCCTACAAGGGAGGCGTCAAGGAGGACACCGAGTGTCCGGCCGAGACCACGGGCAGCATCCCGCCGAACAAGAGCGACCTGTTGACGTTCTCGGTTTACGAGGAGGCCGGCACGGGAGGGCACCCGGGCTTTTTGAACCTGGCCTGGAGCCGGGTCATTGACCCTGCGGGTACGACGCTGATGGACTTCGAGTTCAACCAGTCGCCGGAGGACTGCACCACAGGGCCGAACAAGGTGCGGACCGTGGGTGACCTGCTCATCGAGTACGCGATCGACCAGGGTGGCGCGCGTGCCGACATCAGCGCGCGGACCTGGCTTGGCACGGCGTGGAGCGAGCCGGCCGATTTGGACGCGCCTTCGGCGGACTGCCCCGACGACCAGGGCAACCCTGGGCCGTGCGCGGTGGGGACGATCAACTCCTCGCCGATCCCGGCCGCGGACTCGGACGGGATCATCACCGAAGGCGAGATGGCGGCTCGAACGTTCGGTGAGGCGCAGATCGACCTTCGCCTCCTTTTCGACCCAGACAAGTGCGTGTCGTTCGGCAGCGCCATGCTCAAGAGCCGCTCGTCGGACGCGTTCAACTCCCAGCTGAAGGACTTCATCACGCCGGTCCCGATCGAGCTGCAGAACTGCGGAAACGTGATCATCCGCAAGCAGACCGATCCGGACGAGGACCCGAACGTCACCGAGTTCGGCTACACGAAGACGTTCCCGACCGACCCTGCGACGGACGACACTTTCACGCTGACCGATGACGGTGTCATGGACTTCAACAACGACGTGCTGTTCGGCACCGGATACACCGTGACCGAGGACGTGATCCCGGACGGCTGGGACTTCGTCGAGGTCGACTGCAGCGCGAGTGAGGGTGTCGAACCGGTGATCGACGGGGCGACGGTGACCTTCGACATCGATGCTGACACGGACGTGCTCGACTGTACGTACTTCAACCGTGCTCGGGGGGCCATCATCGTCGAGAAGATCACCAATGACGGCACGGGGTCGTTCGACTTCACCTCGACCACCCTGACGCCGTCGCCGTTCACGTTGACCACCACCGCTGCCGGTGAGGGGGGTAAGGATTCTCGCACGTTCAGTGATCTCGCGCCTGGTACGTACGACGTGGCCGAGGACGTGCCGGACGGCTGGAACCTGGTCTCCGCGACCTGTGACGACGGGTCGGATCCGGCCGAGATCGGCCTCGAGGCCGGCGAGACGGTGACCTGCACCTTCGTCGACGAGCGGGAGCGGGGGGCAATCGAGATCACCAAGACCCGCAAGCACGCGGCCGACGGTTCGGGCGACCATCGGCACCCGGGTGTCGAGTTCACGATTACCGGTGGTGAGCTTCCAGAGGAAGGCATCACTGTGACGACCGACGCGAACGGTGTGGTCTGCCTCGACGATCTGGTCGTGAGCTCGCTCGTCGGCGACTACACGGTCACCGAGACCGTGCCGGCAGGGTATGTGGCCGACGGTGACACCTCGAAGCCGGTCTCGGTCACGGCCGAGTCGGACTGCGGTGATGGCAACGAAGCAACCGTCAGCTTCAGCAACACGCCAAAGACCGACGTGACGGTGTCGGTTGACTCGCAGGTCGACGGCGGTACCAGCACGACTATCAATTGCTGGGAAGGCGCCGTCGTGGGTGACCCGGACCACACCGTGACGACGGACCCGGCCGATCCTGACAACGGGGACGGAAGCCTGG
>JASLBX010000306.1 GCA_030146385.1 Jiangellaceae bacterium
GTCCCTCGGTGGCCTTCACCGTCGCTACGAGCACGAAGCTCATGCTCACCAGCAGCGACCACGAGCCGAACTTGCCGAAATGCACCAGCCGCCACACGTCGAGCTGGTCGGGGTACGCCCACACCCCGAGGTAGGTGCCGGCGTTCTCGGCGAACCACAGGAACAACCCGATCAGGACGAATGAGAGCGCGAGCGGCATCCGGAACCGGTCCAGTCCTACCGTGAAGTACACCCAGGACCGGCGCAGCACCAGGATCATCGCCGCAGCGAGCAGCCACCGCATGTCCGGCAGGAAGTGATGGGTGAAGAAGTTGGCGTAGATCCCGAAGGCCACGAGCGTGACCGCGACCGCGGGATATCCGACGACCCGCAGGTCGAACCGCCGCCAGGCCTGGCAGATGTACGACCCGACGGCCGCGTGCATGAAGCCCGCATACAGCGGCACGCCGCCGACCTTCGTCCAGGCTTCATCCGGATAGCTCCACGATCCCATCCGGACCTTGAACAGCTCCAACGCGAGCCCAAGGACGTGGAAGGCGCCGATGACCGCGACCTCGCGACCGGACTCCCACCCGGCCAACCAGAACCCGACCGTCAGCAAGACAACGTAGATCAACAGCGCGTCGTACCGCTGCATCGGTAGCTCGACCACCGACGTGACGGCCAGGCCCGCGAACAGGGCGAACGCGAACACGCAGGACTTGGCCTCGATCCAGCCGAAACGCGCCAGCGTGCCGACGGCTCGGCGTACGTCCCACTGCCTCGCCCTGCCACCCGCCACGAGGCCTATCTTGCCCGCACCGATGAGTTCTGCGCGTCCTGCCGGTCTCAATGGGCGAAGAGGCACGGACAGGGAGACAACGATGACGCAGACCACGTTCAGCCACCCAGAGACCGGGACCGTCGCGCACCGGCTGCAGCGCAGCATCGGCGGCGGGGTCTACCTTCCGGGGGACGAGCGATACGACGAGGAGCGGCGGGCACTTCTGCCGAACCTCGACCCGAAGCCTGCAGTCGTCGTCGCGGCGTCCAGCCCTTCCGATGTCCAGGCGGCCGTCCGAGTGGCTCGCTCCCACGAGTTGCCGTTCGCCGTCCAGGCGACAGGCCACGGCACTCGCGTCCCGGCCGACGGTGGGATCCTGCTGAAGACAACCGCGATGGCCTCTGTTCTGGTCGACCCCTCCCGGCGGATCGCCCGCGTGGGGCCGGGCGCTCGGTGGGCGCAGGTGCTGGCAGCCGCCGCCCCGTTCGGGTTGGCGCCGCTGTCCGGCTCGTCGCCATCAGTCGGCGTCACCGGCTACACGCTGGGCGGCGGCATTGGGTGGCTCGGGCGCAGGTACGGACTTGCAGCGGACAGCGTCCTGCGTGCAGACGTCGTCGATGCGGACGGCCGGCTCATCACTTCCACCCCGGACAGCCACCCCGACCTGTTCTGGGCCGTCCGCGGCGGCGGCGCGAGCTTCGGAGTCGTGACGTCCCTCGAGTTCCGGCTGCATCCGGTGAACCAGGTATACGGCGGGATCTCGTACTTCCCGATCGAGGGCGCCGCCGCGACGCTGCTGCGCTACCGGCAGTGGGCTGCTACAGCACCCGATGAGCTGAGCACCGCCGTGCTGCTAACCCGCATACCGGACGCCCCGCACATCCCTGAGGCGCTCCGCGGCCGGCGGGCGATCGCGATCAAGGCCATGCACTCCAGTGGCGACGTCACCGCCGCCGAGCGGGTCCTACAACCGGTGCGCGATGCCGCGGGGCCGGCACTGTTCGACGGATACCGGACGATGAGCTACGCGGACGCGGCGATGGGCGGAACCGCCGCGCGCTACCTGAATTTCTTCGACACACTTCCGGACGCGGCGATCGAGGCCATAGTGACGGCCGCGGGCCACGAAGATGCGCCGGTGACCACGATCGAGATCCGGCACTGGGCCGGCGCCATCGGACGCCCGGGACCACACGCAGGCCCGGCCGGGCACCGCAGCTCGCCGTTCTCAATCATCGTCGACACGCCGACCCAGGAGCTGACGGCGTCACTGTCCGAGCTCGGAACCGGCGGAACGTTCCTGAACTTCCTGGGTGACGTGACGCGCACGGCGAGCGCCTTCACACCGGAGAACTACCGACGCCTTCAGGACATCAAGGCCGACTACGACCCGGACAACTTCTTCAGCATCGGCCACAACATCCCACCTGCGGTGGGACGGCGCCACCGCCACGAGCCCGCGCAGGCGAGCTAGTCGCTCTCCTCGCCGTCGTCAGGCTCCGGGAGCGTCGGCACGGGCACATCCGGTTCGTCCTCAGGCGGTTGGTCCTCGGGCGGATCGTCATCAGACGGATCGTCGTCGTCGGAGTCGTCGCCGCCGGGCCGCCCGTTGCCGTTGCCATTCCCGTCGCCGCCGCCATTACGGGGCGGGTCGGGTTGCGAGCCGTTGCTGACGACCAGGCCGATGCTGCCGCCGGACGGGTGCTCCGAATACGGACCGGGCCGGGTGTCGACAACGGTGCCGGCCTGGTGCTGCGATGGCACCTCATCGACCACGTGCGCCTGGAACCCTGCCTCACGCAGCACTCGCTCGGCGTCCGACTGGCTGCGGCCGCGGACGTCCGGAACAGGGGTGAGAGCGCCCTGGATGACCTTCGGGTCGGGCTGGACGAACGACTCGCGCTCGTAGTCGTCGACGATGGACTCCATCATCTGCTTCCAGATCGGCCCTGGCACACAGCCACCGCAGACGTTGGTGATCCGCTCGCCGGCGAAGCTGTAGCCGCTCAGCGAACGCGGTCGGTTGTTCTCGTGATCCCACGCACCGCGGGGATCGAATACCGCGACCGCCGTGGTCAGCTGAGGTACGTAGCCGACCCACCAGACGGCGACGGTGTCGTTGGTAGTACCGGTCTTGCCCGCGGAGTCGCGCCCGTCGTCCAACCGCATCCGCGAGCCCGTGCCACCGGGGTTGAACATGACGCCCTTCAGCACGTCGTTCACACCGTCGGCGTGCTCCTCGGCCATCAGCCGGTTGCAGTCGGGCTCGGCGTTGTAGACGTCCTCGCCGTTGCGATCCGTCACCTTGACGACGGCGAAGGACTCGCAGTGAACACCCCGGGCAGCGAACATCGCGTAGCCCTCGGCCATCGCTAGCGGCGACACCGGGTTACTGCCGAGCACGTTGGCCGGAAACTCTTCGAGTGGCTCACCGTCGGCCTGTGTGACGCCGGCCTCTGCCGCAATCCGGAGCGGATCGCAAAGGCCGGTCTGCTGGGCCAGTTGTGCGTAGAAGGTGTTGACCGAACGCTCGGTGCCGGTCCGCAGATTGAACAGGCCACTCAGCCCACTGTCGTAGTTCTTCGGGCGCCACGTCTCGGTGGATCGGATCTGGCCCTCGCACCCCTCGAAGGAGCTGACCGGCAGGTTGACCTGGTAGGGCGAGTTGATCGACATGTTGAGCGCGATGCCCTGCTCGATCGCGGCAGCCAGCCACCAGGTCTTGAAGGTCGACCCCGACTGGGCCCCGCCGCCCCCGCCCATGTCCTCGTCCACGACGAGGTTGAGCGTCGTCTGGCCCTTCTCCGGATCCGTACCGTACGGCTTGGATTGGGCTAGCGCCTTGATCTGTCCCGTGCCGGGCTCGACGGACGCGAGCGCAGCCGCAGCGTCGTCCGTCGCGTGGACGCGGTCGGCGATGGCCTTCTGCGCCGCCTTCTGCGCGTCGCGGTTGAGCGTCGTCCGGATGGTCACCCCACCGCGGTAGAGAGTGGCGACCCGCTCCTCAGGCGTCGTGCCGAGCTCCTCCAGCTGGCGGATCTCCTGAACGACGTACTCGCAGAAGAACTCGGCCGACGAACCACCGCAACCGTTGCGTGTGATGCGCTCGTCGAGCTCCAAGCCGGTCGCCAGCGCCTCCTTGAGCTCCTCGTCGCTGATCAACTCCAGATCGTGCATCCGCCGCAGCACGACGTCGCGCCGAGCCACGGCACGCTCAGCGTTGGCGGTCGGGTCGAAGGCGTTCGGCTGTTGGATGATCCCTGCGAGCAGGGCAGCCTGGGGCAGGGTCAGCTTGGCGGCCGACGTGGAGAAGTACCGCCGCGCGGCCGCCTCCACTCCGTGTGCGCCACCGCCGAAATAGGCGATGTTGAGGTAGCCCTCGAGGATCTCCTCCTTGCTCATCTCCTGCTCGAGGCCGACCGCGACTCGAAGCTCGCGCAGCTTGCGCCCGTACGATTCCTCGACCGCTGCGCGCCGGTCTTCGTCGCTCTCCGCCTGCGCGAGGGCCAGCAGCTTCGCGTACTGCTGGGTCAGCGTCGAGCCGCCGGCCGTGATGTCTCCCGCCTCGGCGTTGACCAAGAACGCTCGCGCCGTGCCCTGGAAGTCGACCGGCCCATGATCGAAGAACCGGTGGTCCTCGATGGCCAGAACGGCATCCTGCATCACGGGCGCAATGTCCTCGAGCGACTTGCTGACCCGGTTCTCCGTGTAGAACGTGGCGATCAGGTTGCCGTCCGCGTCAAGGATCCTGGACCGCTCGGGCAACGGGTTGGACGTGTCGAGTTCAGCCGGCAGCTCGCTGAAGCCGTTGGCGCTCTCGCGGGCGACCAGGCCGAGACCGGCAGCGACTGGGAGCGCGAGCCCTGCTACGAGCAGGCCGGCAAGCGCGCTGATGCCGATCGCGAGCAGCGACCGGCGGAGCGCGGAGAAGATCGAGTGGGCCCCAGGGAATGCCACAACGCCATAGGATACGTGGTTTTGCCGCTAGCTCATCTTTCGCCGTTGCTTGGCCAGGCCGCTGTGGCCGATCTAACGTGGCACGCATGCGGCTGACCAAGTACGAGCACGCGTGCGTTCTCGTCGAGGACGAGGGCGCGCGAATCCTCATCGATCCTGGCGCCTATTCGTCCGGCTTCGAGAGCTTGACCGACCTGGACGCCGTGCTGGTCACGCACCAGCACCCCGACCACGTCGACCCGGACCGGCTCAGGCCGCTGCTCGCCAACAACCCTGACGCCCGGGTGTACGCCGACGACGCCACGGCCGAGATCCTTCGCGAGAAGGGCATCGAGGCGGCCGTAGCGCGCGAGGGCGAGCATTTCAATGTCGGCGTCGAGGTCGCCGTCCACGGCGTGAACCACGCCGTGATCCATCCGGACCTGCCGATCATCCCCAACGTGGGGTACTTGATCAGCGGCCGATTCTTCCACCCGGGCGACGCGTTCACCGTGCCGGACGTCCCGATCGACGTCCTCGGGCTGCCGACCGGGGCGCCCTGGTTGAAGGCGAGTGAAGCCGTGGACTACCTGAGGTCCGTCGCGCCGCGGATCGCCGTTCCGATCCACGAGGCGGTCCTCGTCCGGCCGGCAATGCACTACGGGCTGTTCGAGCAACTTTCGCTCAGCGGCACAACGGTGAAAGTGGTCGACCCGGGAACCACCGTCGAGGTGTGAGACTTCGCGGCCGCCAGCGCTAACCCCTGCCGAACATCTGGGTCCAGTACAACCCCCGCGGCGAGTCCGCGACTCCAACGCCCACTTCGGTAGACGAGCAGTTGAGGATGTTCTCGCGGTGTCCGGAGCTCTCCATCCACGCCTTCACGACGGCTTCGGCGGACTTGTATCCCAGGGCGATGTTCTCGCCGGAGTACGCGTCATAGCCGGCGGCCGAGGCACGGTCGTCCGGCCCGTCACCCTCTGGACTGGTGTGGCTGAAGTAGTCGCGCTCGGCCATGTCTTCGCTGTGGGCCAACGCGACGCTGCGTAACGTCTTGTTGTTGGTAACCGGCGGGCAGCCGGCCTTCTGCCGCTCGGCGTTGGTGCGCGTGATGACCTCGTTTGCCAGCTTTGAGATCGGGCCGCTGTTGCCACCACCTGACGTGCTCGGGTCGTCGTCCCGCGGATTTGACTCCGAGATCGTCGGGCTTGGCGTGCTCAGCGGGTCGTCCGTCGGGGACGGCTCCGGGGTCTCGGTGGGCGTCTCCGTCGGTGCGTCGGTGGGCGTCTCCGTCGGACCAGGGCTGACCGTCGCCGTCGCCTTCGACTCGGCCGCAGGAGCCAGCGGTGGCGGCGTCGAGGTCGGCGGCGAGGTCTCCCACGGCCAGTGGGCGGACTCGGACTGCACGACAACCAGGTCGTCCGATCCGCCCGAACAGCCGAGCAGTGCGGCGCACACCAGGGACGCCGCCAGCCAACCGGCAAACCGCCCGCGCCGGGTGCGTGCGGCTTCGCGACCACGGCTAACCCAGCTCACCACGACGGCTCAGATTACGAGGTGAGCCGGGGCAGCACCAGGGCGGGTACGCCTCCGTCCGCTATAGCCTGCGGTAAGGGGGAGAAATTGCCAGAGCAGGAGCCTGCAATGTCTGAACCGCATGGCACGTCCGGAGGGGACCGCGAGCGGGCGCGCGGTGATGCCCGCCCTGGCCGCGACCTCGCGGCGCGTGCAGACCGTGAAGCGGCTTCGCTGGAACGCCAGATAGACGTGTCGTTACGCCGCGCGGACGCAGCGGCGAGCGGGCGGGCTGTCGTCCGGCGGCGATCTCCGGCACTGGTCGCTGCATTCGTGATCGTCACGCTGCTGTTCCTTGCGACTGCAGGGCTCGCTGCGTACCTGTGGCGCACCACCGACGAATGGCGGGTCGAAGCCGACCAGCGGGCCGAGCTGGCCACGATGCTGGCCGCACAGCGGGACGAGTTGGCCGGCGAGCTGAGCCAGGCCGAGCGCGATCTCGAAGCCACCGAGAACCAGCTTCTGGAAGTCCAAGACCGGTTGCTCTCGCTCGCGGACGAGCGAGCGCAGACAGGTGACGAGTTGGAGCTGACCCGCCTGGTCGCCAGCGACGTCGCCTCCGTGGCAAGCCAACTGGAAGGGTGCGCGCTTGGCCAGGATCAGCTCATCGATCAGCTGATCACGGTGCTTGAGCAACTCGAAAACTACGATCCGGAGTCGGTCGCGGAAGGCGGCCGGCAGGCCAGTGAACAGCTCAACGCGGTGTGCGACGAGGCTCTCCAGGGCATCGAGGACCTCAGAGACCGGCTGGGGGTCGAGTGAGCCGGCTGCTCGTCATCCTCACTACCGCCCTAGTCGTGGCGGCCTGCGGGACGGTGCCAGAGTTGCCGCCCATGCCGGAGCGACTCGTCATCAACGAGACCCCGGTGCTGGCGACGCCGACACCCGGTTCGGTCACGCTCTCCCCGGACGGCTTCCGGACGACGGAACGGGTCGCCGTCCGGGTGCGGAACGTCGGCTGCGACGGGGTGAGTACCGGCAGCGGCTTCGCGGTCTCCGCCAACCGGCTCGTGACCAACCGGCACGTCGTCGCTGGAGCGGCCACCCTTCAGGTGAGCACGTACGACGGGCAGGACCTGCTGGTTGAGGCGTCCGGGACGGCCGTGCTGGCCGATCTGGCCGTGGTGGAGACCCGCTCGCCGCTCCCGGCTGCGGTCGAGCTCGCCGACGCCGACCCGGAGATCGGCGAGGACGTGGAGATCATCGGATATCCCGGCGGCGGGCGGCTGACGTCCAGCACCGGAACGGTGCTCGCGTACGAGGAGGACCCGCTCAACTCGAACGCGGGCGAAGTGATCGTCAGCTCGGCGGCCGCCGAACCCGGCTCGTCCGGAAGCCCGATGTACGACGTGGAAGGCAAGGTCGTCGGCGTGGTGTACGCTGCCGCACCGGACGGTGCTCACTCGCTGGCGATCCCGGTTACGACGCTGCTGGGCCTGCTCGACCAGACGACTTTCGACGAGTCCGTTCCCGACTGCGGATGACCGAGATTCGCCGCACGTTGCGTCGCCGAGACACAATAGTCACGTGAGCGGATGGCACAGCGACCAGAACGGCGGCCGGCCGTTGCGGCCGTTGCTGTCCGGCACGCTGCCCGACGTTCCGGGTGATCCAGACCCCGCCGACCGGGTGGCCGTCGCACACGCGACCGCCGCCGCCGTCCTCCGCGTCGGGCGTGGCGAGGGCGACGACCCCGAGCGCACCCGGCGGTTGGTAGGGCTCGCCGACGACGTGGGACTGGACGAGATCGCGGACCTGTGGCGTGACGCCGGCTCCGAGACCCTGCCGGGGACGCTGTGGTCGCTGTACCTCCTACGAACCTGGGTCCATCGGGACGGCGTCGCCGCTGCTCGGCTCTTTCACGCCGGTCAGCGGGTTGCGGAGGTCTCGAACGCCGTCGCGGGCGTCGCCGAACCGCCGGGCCCGCGTGAGGTGGCTGCACTCGGCGACGCCGTGCTGACGAGCGCGTTCGACGGCGACTTCGCCATCGCGCTGGAGCGTGCCGCCGCGTTCTGCCGGGTCGTGGCCGCCGGGCGGGCCCACCTGGCGGACGACACGGCTGACGACGAGGAGGGCGAGCGCCAGACCCGCCTCGCCCAGGGCAACCTGCGCATGGCCGAAGAGCTCGAGCGCTCGGCCCGGCTGTGGCGCAACGGCCAACTCTCCTGACCCTCCGGTCGATCACGTTCAGCATGCGCAGCCCTGCCATACCAGGGGCGTGCGGGTGGTACGGCGCTGACGGCCCTGGTGGGCGGCCCACCTCGGGTCGACATAGTGACGATCCCCACACGTTGGCCCAACCGTTGGGGAACAACCGACCCATCGGCTACGTTGGGGAATCGGCGACAACCTTCGGGTTCTCGCTGGGCGTCGGGCCGCGGTAACCCCGGGTCCCACCTTTTGCCGCTACGAGCGGCCGTTGCGCCGAGAGGCGTTCCCGGACCGGCGTCCCTTAGCTTCGCGGCCCCCGGCCATATAGCTGGGGGCCGCGCCGCTTTAGGTGGTCGACTATCCCCAGCCCAGTTCGTGCAGCCTGTCGTCGTCGATGCCGAAGTGGTGCGCGAGCTCGTGGACGACGGTTATCTGGATCTCCTCCACCACGTCCTCGTAGCTGTCACAGATCCTCAGAATCGGTCCACGAAAGAGTCGGATGGTGTCCGGCAACACGCCGCTGTACCACTCGCCACGCTCAGTGAGGGGCGTCCCCTCGTACAGGCCGAGCAGGTCAGGCGCGTCCTCGGGCGCGTCCTCTTCCACCAGGACGACGCAGTTGTCCACCAGCTGAGCCAGGTTTGGCGGGATGGTGTCGAGGGCCTCAGCGACCAGCTCGTCGAACTCCTCGGTAGTTAGCTCGAGCACCCACTAAGTGTGCCCACACTGCCGAAAGCGAGCTGCAGGTGTGCTACCAACGGAGTGTGGAGCATGCCACCGCACCAGATGAGACTAAGGGGGAGAACTCATTCGAACCGCCCAAATGGCTCCGAGTAGCGGCGCCGTGGATCGCGACCGTCCTCGCCGGTCTGTTTGGTGCCTGGCTTGCCCTCAGTGTGGCCGGTACTACGCACACGACGCTCGGCCCGATGTCCATCGATGCGCAAATATCGCCGTCCTTCGAGGGCAACACGGTCCTCGAGGTAAACCCGCTGGGAACCCTCGAGTTCGACACCCACACCGCCCCGTTACGCATTACGGTGAGCCTCCAGTCCCTGGACCTACAGTCGGTGCGTCAGATCGTCGAGAACCCTGCCGCGCTCAGTTCGATCGAGAGCCAGCTCGTCAACGATCTCAACAGCGCCCTGTTGCGAGCGGCGATTCGGGCCGGGGTCGTGGCCGTCATCGGAGCTCTGATCGCCGGTGGGCTCGTTCTCCGGTCCTGGCGCCGCGCCTTACTGGCTGGCGCCGTCGCACTCAGCGCCGTGGGACTCTCCTACACGCTCACCTTCGCGACGTTCGACCGCAGCGCCGTCCGGGAACCGCGCTACACGGGACTCATCGCCGCGGCACCGCAAGTGGTCGGCAGCGTGGAGTCGATCACCTCGAACTTCGGCGCGTACGTCGACCAGCTGGCGTCCCTGGTCACGAACGTCACGCAGATCTACGACGTCACGTCCGCCCTTCCAACGTGGGCGCCGACCGACTCGACGATTCGCGTCCTCCACGTATCCGACCTTCACCTCAACCCCGCGGCCTGGGGAATCATCCGGGCCGTCGGCGACCAGTACGACGTCCATGTGATTGTGGACACCGGTGACATCGCGGACCACGGGACCGCGGCCGAGTCACGGTACGTCGAGCCCATCAGCACGCTTGGCCGGCCATACGTGTATGTCAAGGGCAACCACGACTCGGTCCTCACCGCGACGGCCGTGGCGGAGCAGTCCAACGCGATCGTCCTTGACCACGAGCCGGTGAACGTCGCCGGTCTGCAGTTCTACGGAGCCCCCGATCCTCGGTTCACCCCTGACCAGCGCACTCGGGGCACGGCGAGTGAAGACATTCGGCGGGGCAGTGAGGAGCTCGCCGCGCGAGCTCGGAACCTTGCCGTCCGCCCCGACGTGATCGTCTACCACGACCCGACGCACGCCGACCTGTTCCAGGACACGGCGCCGCTGATTCTCGCCGGCCACGGTCACCGGCGACGCGACATTGTGCTCGACGACGGCACTCATGTGTTCCTCCAGGGATCGACCGGCGGCGCGGGCCTGCGTGGGCTCGAACACGAGGAGCCCACACCCGTGATGCTGTCGGTGCTGTACTTCGATCCCGAGTCGAAGCAACTCGTGGCAAGGGATGACATCACCATTGGCGGCCTGGGCCTGTCGAGCGCCGAGATCACCCGCGTGCAGTTCGACGGATTGGAGGGATCCAACGGGGACGATTCCGGCGAGGAGGACGGTTCCGGCGAGGTCGCGCCCACACCTGGAGTGAGTCCAGATTCAGCTCCACCTGGCCGCTGACCTGCGCTATTTCGCCGCGAGGGACGGCGGAGCATCGGACGACCGACTGGCCGCCAGCGGTCAGTTTGGAGAACCCCACGCCTACGCCCTATCCTTGAGCGGTCCCCGACGGCGACGAGCCAAGGGCTAGCCGTCAAGGTGTTGCCCCCATCGTCTAGCGGCCTAGGACTCCGCCCTTTCAAGGCGGCAGCGCGGGTTCGAATCCCGTTGGGG
>JASLBX010000336.1 GCA_030146385.1 Jiangellaceae bacterium
TCATGGCCGAGGGCCGCTCGAACGCCGCCGCTCGAACGCTGCGATCGCCGCCGGGCTTCTTGTCACCGAGAAGGCCGTCGGCCAGGTGGACGTGACCGCCGCACTCATCTTGCTTCCGGCGATGCTCGTACTGTTCGGCCGACGGATTGCACCCGCGCGTGCCCACGCCGGCGGCTTCTGCGCGGCCGTGGCGCGTCGTGCACAGGCTCGTCCGGCGCGCACGTTGATTGTCACTGCCGGCACGTTGCTGGCGCTGGCCAGCCCGATGCTGGGTATGCGCATCGGCGATGCCGACCCGCGGATGCTGCCCACGAGCACCCAGACCCGCCAGGTGTGGGACGGCGTCACGGCACACTTCCACGACCAGGCGGCGGGCAGCAGTATCGTCGTCGTCGCCGAAACAGGCGCAGACGAGCCTGCTGTGGAACAGCTGCAGGAGGACGTTGGCGCCTTGCCCGGCGTCAGCACAGTGCAGGTCGACGCGGTCTCCCCCACTCTGACCGTGCTACCGGTCAGACTCGATGTCGCAAGCGCTTAGGCGTTCCGTTGTGTCTGGTGCGTGGCACTCGGCCGAGATGTTGGCGACTGGCTCTCATTTCCGGGCATCGTTCCGGCGCGGACGAGCCGGGCCCCTAGCGAGTGGGCGGCGACGACTGCCCACGCGGCTGCCAGGATGAGGTCCTTGAGGATGTACTGCGCGGCCAGGGTGGGGAAGCCTCCGGGGAACATATCGCCCGGGAACAACACGACCGGTGCCACGATCGCCCCGAGCCAACCCGCCATCACGACCAACCCGAGCCGCAACCCACGCCCGGTCAGCAGGGTCAGGCCGAGGAACGTCTCGAGCGCGGCTGTGAGGACGACCGCTGTGGTGCCGGTCACTGCACCGAACGTCAGCGCCTCGGTCGTCTGGATAACCAGCTGTTCCGCAGGAGAGGCGCCAGGGATGAACTTGAGGGCTCCGAAGCCGGCGATGACCAGCCCGAGGCTAATCCTCAGGGCTGTGACGCTGTGTATTGCGAGCCATTCCGCGAGCCTCGTCACAGCGCGCGAGACGGGTCCTGGTCGCCGTTCGCTGGGGAGGTGGGGCCGCTTGTGCAAGGGAATCGTAGCCATGGTGTCTCCTAGCTGTCGGTATGGCCCGGAGGTTTCTCCGGTCACCTCGACGATCCCGGGATCTGCGCCGTGAGACATCGGCCCGCAAGCGGCATTGGACTGCGCCGCTGTCCGTACGCTGGTCCCCCCTCGTACGCGCTGTGTCGTAGTGCCCTACGCTCCACTGATTCCGTCGAGCCAGTCGTCGGTGTTCATTTCTGAGGGCTGACGAGGCCGGTCTGGTAGGCGATGACGACCAGTTGTGCGCGGTCGCGGGCGCCCAGCTTCACCATGGCGTGGCTGACATGGGTGCGGGCGGTCGCGGGGCTGAGGAACAACTCGGCGCCGATCTCGTCGTTGCTCATGCCCTGTCCGACGAGGGCCAGCACTTCGCGCTCCCGTTCGGTCAGCACGGCCAGTCGGTCTTCCGCGGCTTGGGCGGCGGTTCGTTGCGCGGTGAATTGGCCGATGAGACGTCGGGTGATACGCGGTGCGAGCAAGGCTTCTCCGGCGGCGACGACCCGGATGCCGTGCAGGAGTTCGGCCGGCCCGGCATCCTTGAGCAGGAATCCACTGGCGCCAGCTTGCAGCGCCTCGAATACGTAAGCATCGGTGTCGTAGGTGGTCAGGATCAGGATTCGCACCTTCTCAAGCCCGTGCGTCTTGGCGATCTCTCTGGTGGCCTGGATCCCGTCTACCTTCGGCATGCGGATGTCCATGAGCACGATGTCGGGGCGGGTGGCTCGGGCGTGCTCGATGGCCTCGGCTCCGTTGGTGGCTTCACCGACGACCGTGATGTCGTCTTCGAGGTCGAGCAGGACCTTGAACCCGGATCGCACGAGGCCCTCGTCGTCGGCGAGCAGCACCCTGATGGGAGCGTTGCCGTCATGTGGCGAGGTGGCTGCGTTCATGAGTGTGCTGTTCCGGTCGGCGCCAGAGGCAGCCGTGCTGTGACTGCGAAGCCGCCGCCTGGGATCGGGCTGGCGTCGAGTTCTCCGCCCAGGAGTTGGCAGCGCTCGCGCATCCCAGCGATCCCGTTGCCCCGCTCGTGCGCGCCGGACCTGCCGTTGCCAGCATGGGCCTCGGATGCGCGTGTGGCAGTGGCGTGGGTTCCAGGACTGAGGCGGCGGCCCGCATCGGTGACTCGGACCTCCAAGGTGTCGGCACCATAGTCCAGGGCGACCGTGACCCGGGTCGGTCCGACGTGGCGGATCACGTTGGTGAGGGACTCCTGCAGGATCCGGTAGACGGCGCTGCCGACCGCGCTGGGCACGGGCACCGGAGGCGAGGTCACCGCCTCCAGTTTCACGTCGAGCCCGGCGTCACGAGCCGTGGCGGTGAGCTCGTCGATCTGTCCGAGCCCGGGGTGCGGGACGCGCCCGTCGTCGGCATCGCGGAGGACCCCGAGGATTGCCCGCATCTCCTGCAGCGCCTGGGAGCTGGTCCGTTCGATGGCCTCGAGTGTCTCGCGAGCCCGTTCCGGTCGCTTGTCGAGCACGTGCGCGGTGACACCGGCCTGTACGTTGATGATCGCGATGGCGTGAGCGACGGTGTCGTGGACCTCACGGGCGATCCTGAGCCGTTCTTCGTCGACCCGAGCCCTTGCTTCCTCCTCGCGAGTTCGTTCGGCCAACTCGGCGCGCTCCAGTGCTTCGGCCGCGATCACCCGCCGAGACCGGACCGATTCGCCCAGGGCGGCGCTCATGACTGACGCCCCGATCCGGAAGAACACCCACCCGATGGCGGCTCGTGGTTCGATGTTGCTCGCGGCGATGAGCCAGCCGGTGGCCAGAACTGCGATACCGGCGCTGGCGATCATCAGTGATCGGCGTCCATCGCCCAATGCCGTGAGTGTGTAGATGGCGACGAAGAGGCCGAGCCATCCGGGTCCGTCGGGGAAGTCGAGGGTGTAGTAGGCCAAGCTGACCAGTGCGGTGGTGGCGAACACGGCCACGGGCCACCGGCGGCGCACCACGATGACCGCGCCGCTGACGATCAAGAGCATGTAGCCCAGGTTTCCGAGGTCAGCGAGGGGCCGTAGCACGGTCTCTGGGTCTGCTGCTGCTCGCGAGACGCTGCCTTGGACCTGCATCACGGTGATGAAGAGCGCGAGCAGCATGTCCTGTGCCCATACAGGCAGGCGGAACGAAGCGGCGCGGCCTTGCATGCCGCGATCATACGTTTCCACGGCAATGGAGTGCTCC
>JASLBX010000429.1 GCA_030146385.1 Jiangellaceae bacterium
ATCCGGGCCAGCGTGAGTTCCCTGCGGCCCTGGCGGATGATCTCGTGGCCGGCGGCGACCGGAATGAGATGGGTGAAGCCCTCCAGGGCCACGATGTCGCCATCGTGCACCGCAGCGTCGACAGCTTCCGCCAACGTCACGAACTCAGCCACAACTACTCCTTGTACGCTAATCGCACAATCGTTCTGGTTACGAACGCTATGATTCGGCGGGTGCGAAGGTCAAGCTGCTTGGTCTCCGGCCTCTACCTGGCTTACTCACGATCTCGGTGCAGCGCCGACCGCGCCTTGACCCTTGACCAGGCTCAGATGCGTCCTCTACGTTCGTTTGTAGAACAATAGTTCGCGATACGGACACCCCGGGGAGTCATGGCGGGAGGCGCGCGCGAGCAGGGTCGCTCGGTGACGTCGAGAGTGCTTGCCATCCTCGACGTGTTCGACGCGGCTCACACCCGGTTGACGCTCTCCGGCATTTCGCGTCGCAGCGGACTGCCGCTGAGCACGGTGCACCGCCTCGTCGGCGAATTCGAGCGATGGCGAGCGGTCGAGAGTGACCCCGACGGCGGTTACCGCGTCGGCCTTCGCCTCTGGGAGCTAGGACAGCTGGCGCCCGGGCGCCTTCGGCGGCCACTTCAGCGCCCGACCTGCTACACCGTCACCGAGCCGGGCCGGCTGGCGCGCGAGCTCGCCGACATCCGACGGCGCGGGTGGGCCGTCACGCGCGAGGGGTGACGCTGGGCTCGTGCTCGCTGGCCGCGCCGGTGCGAGACCGCGAGCACCAGATCGCAGCGTCCGTGGGGATCGTCGTGTCAAGCCGCCGAGCAGCGGAGCTGAAGGGGCTCGTGAACCCACTGCTGACCGCCATCGCACGGATCGAGGACGCAGTCGCCGGCGAGACCAGTCAGGCGATGGAGACCGCGCACTTCCGCTCAGCGGGAGCGATGGCTTGACAGTCCCTCGGTCGCGGCGAACCAGCGCGCCAGGGGCTTATCGCAACGAGATATCGGTCCAGGCAGACTTGTTCGGGATGAGTGGACCGTCGCGCGTCCGTAGTCGCCACGCACTGCCACGACCACATAGGGCTCTCCTGCTGGTCGGCGTGATCGTGGTAGCGCTGAATCTGCGCGGCGCGATCGCCGCCGTCTCACCGGTCCTTCCGGAGATTCGTGTAGATCTCCAGCTCTCTGGCTTTGCGGCCGGCCTGCTCACGACGCTTCCGGTGCTGTGCTTCGCGCTGATCGCTCCGGTCGCTGCCTGGCTGGGTCGGCGAGTCAGGCCAGAGACGGCCATTCTCTTGGCGTGCCTGGCGATCGCGGCCGCCACTGTGGTCCGCGTCCTGGGGGGATCGCTGATCTTGCTGGTCGGCAGCCTGCTGGTCGGTGTGGCAATCACCGTTGGGAACGTGCTGATGCCGGTCGTCATCAAGCGCGACTTCCCGCACCGGGCCGCAGCGGTGACCGGGGTCTATACAGCGTCGCTGATCGCGGGTGCGGCGGCGACCGCGGCGCTTACAGCACCAATGGCCGCCGTGGCGAGCTGGCGTGTCGGTCTTGCCGCGTGGACGATCCTGGCCGTGGCCGCCGCGGTCATCTGGTGGGTCGCTACCCGTGGATGGCCCCGGCCCAACCACTCCCATGCGGTGGTCGCCGGCGAACTTGGCCGTCGTGGGGTGGTGTGGCGCCATCCGGTGGCGTGGGCGGTCGCGCTGCTGTTCGGTTTCCAGTCGGTTGTGTACTTCTCGCTCACGGCGTGGCTGCCGACCATGCTGGTCGACGAACTCGGCATTACGCTGGCGGCGGCGGGGCTGGGAATGTCGGTGTTCCAGGTACTGGGCATTGCGGGCACTGTGGTGGTCGCGACGCTCGCCCGGCGCCGGCCGCGACAGGCCTGGCTGGCCGTGCTCGTCGCGAGTGCCTTTGCTGTAATGCTGATCGGTTTGCTGCTCTGGCCGGCCGGCTGGCCGCTCTGGACCGTTGTCGGCGGTGTTGCGCAGGGCGCAGGGATCACACTCGCGTTGACGCTCGTCGTGTTCCGGGCCGCCGACTCGGTCGTCGCCGGGCAGTTGTCAGGCATGGCGCAGCTGGTGGCCTACACGATGGGCGCCGCCGGTCCTGTCGTCGTCGGCGTGCTGCACCAATTCACAGGCGGTTGGGTCGCGCCGCTCTGGCTCCTGCTGGTGGTCGTAGCGGCCATCGCGATTGCTGGCTTGGTCGCGGGCCGTGACGTCACGGTCGAGGGGAGCCCGCCGGCCACCCGCTCATGACCTTCCGCTCAGCGGGAGATGTCCATTGGCGGAATGGACAAGTGGGCCTAGGTCGGTGGCGGAGGCTATGCCGGTTCGATCAGCTACGGTGCGATGGCAGGCGCCCTGCGCAATGGGTACGCCACTGCGTCGACCGACACCGGGCACGTGGGCGGAAGCGGAGCCTTCGCCCTGAACCCGGACGGGACCTTGAACTGGCAGCTCATGGAGGACTTCGCGATCGCTGTTCCAGCTCACGGAGAAGGCCCACACGCTCATCGAGGCCTTCTACGGCGGCGAGGCCGATTACTCGTATTGGAACGGCTGCTCGACCGGTGGGCGCCAGGGGCTGATGCTTGCCCAGCGGTACCCGGACGGCTACGACGGCATCCTCGCGGGAGCTCCAGCCATCAATTGGGATCGGTTCCACCCTGGGCAGCTGTGGCCTCAGGTGGTCAAGTTCGAGGAGGTCCGGGGAAACATCCCGACTTGTGTCTACGACGCGGCGATCGACGCCGCGGTTAAGCACTGCGACGGGCTAGACGGGGTTCGGGACGGCATCCTGGATGACCCCGTCGTTGTGACTTCGACCCGAGCACGCTGGTCGGCGAAGAGATCGCGGGCTGCGGGACGTTCACCCAAGCTCATGCGGAGGCGATCCGGCGGATCTGGGACGGCCCGCGTGACGGTGCCGGCGAGCGGCTCTGGTACGGCATCCCTGTCGGGGCACCTGTCAGCGCGCTCGGCGGTGCCAACCCGTTCTTCGTCGGGCTACAGCACGCGAGCTTCTGGGTCAATCAAGATCCCGACTGGGACTGGCGGACGCTCAACTATGACAACTACCCGGACTTCTTCCGCCAGTCGTTCGACGTGTTCAACGATGTCATTCGGTACCGACGACCCCGACTTGTCAGCGTTCCGGGACGCCGGCGGCAAGGTGCTCATCTGGCACGGATGGAACGATCCGCTGATCTTCCCAGAAGGGTCGGTCGACTACTACGAGGCCGTCCTGGACGCGTTCGACAGCGCCGCCCAGGTGCAACGCTTCGCCCGGTTATTCCTGGCGCCAGCGGTCGGCCACTGCGGAGGCGGTCCAGGGCCGAACCAATTCGACATGTTCGGTGCACTCGTCGACTGGGTGGAGAACGGCGATGCACCCGACGAGATCATCGCCTCTCGGATGGCGAGTGGCGAGGTCGTCCGCACCCGCCGGCTCTGCGCCTACCCCTACGTGGCCCGCTACGACGGCAGGGGTGATCCGGATCTCGCCGATAGTTTCGACTGCAAGCCCAACTACGGGCAGTCGGGCACAGCAAATCGTCGCTGAGCGACCATGCGGTTCTGGCTGGAGTGACCTAGATCGATGCTTGTGCGGGCGTTGCCGGCGTGCCAGCCTGGTGATGCCCGCACAAGCCTGGCGAGGCTCAATTCGGAGTGCATATGCGAACGCAGGTAGGCATCGTCGGAGCCGGGCCGGCCGGCCTGCTGCTTTCCCACCTGCTGCACCTGCACGGGATCTCGTCCGTCGTCTTGGAGATGCGCGACCGCGAGTACATCGAGCATCGCGTCCGCGCCGGCGTGCTCGAGCAGGCGACGGTCGACACCCTCCGGGACGCTGGCCTCGCTGAGCGGCTGGACGCCATGGGTCTGCGTCACGAGGGCATCGAGCTCCGGTTCGACGGGGAGGGTCACCGGGTGCCGATGGCCGAACTGACCGGGCGAGCCATCACCGTCTACGGCCAGCAGGAGG
>JASLBX010000392.1 GCA_030146385.1 Jiangellaceae bacterium
CACCGTTTGATCACGTTCAGCAGGCTTGTCGGCACTTCACTAGGCGCGTGCGGGTGGCACGGCACCCACAGGCATGCTGAACGTGATCGACCGGGAGCGGGCGGGGTTGTCGGTGGCGGCTGGCAGGATCTGCCAGCGTGGGAGTTCGTACCAGCCTTTCGCTAGCGCAGGCGCGGCGTATCGCGCTCGCTGCCCAGGGCTTCGCCGACCGGCGTCCCGCCCGGCCTGACCGGCGGGCGCTGCGGCGCGTGCTCGACCGGGTCGGCGTGATCCAGATCGACTCCGTCAACGTGCTGTCGCGCTCGCAGTACCTGCCGGTGTACAGCCGGCTCGGCCCCTACCCGCGCGAGCTGCTCGACCGGGCGGCTAACCGGGCGCCGCGGCTGCTGTTCGAGTACTGGGCGCACGAGGCGTCGCTGCTCCCGATCGCGACGCAGCCGTACCTGCGCCACCGGATGGCCCGCGCCGACGAGCAGGCGTGGGGCCGGATGATCCGCATCAACCAGGAGCAGCCCGACTTCGTCGACTGGGTGCTGGACGAGGTCCGCCGCCTCGGGCCGGTGACCGCGGGCGAGATCGAGCACGACGCGCCCCGCCGCAAGGAGCACTGGGGCTGGAACTGGTCCGACGTCAAGACCGCGCTCGAGTACCTCTTCTACGCCGGCAAGGTGACAGCCGCCGGTCGCAACGGTTCGTTCGCGCGGCTCTACGACCTGCCCGAGCGGGTGCTGCCGCGTGAGGTGCTCGACGCGCCGACCCCATCGCAGGACGAGGCGTACCGAGAACTCGTCCGGATCGCAGCCAGGGCCCATGGCGTCGGCACGCCGCGGTGCTTCGCGGACTACTTCCGGATCAAGGTCGACGGCGCCCGCCAGGCCGTCACCGAACTGGTCGAAGAAGGCGAGTTGATACCCGTGGACGTCGAAGGCTGGAAGGGCCCCACGTACCTGCACCGCGACGCCCGGCTGCCTCGCCGAGTCGCGGCGCGGGCGCTGCTCAGCCCGTTCGACTCCCTCGTCTGGGAGCGGCGCCGCACCGAGGATCTGTTCGGGTTCCGGTACCGGCTCGAGATCTACGTGCCGCCCGGCAAGCGGGTGCACGGCTACTACGTGCTGCCGTTCCTGCTCGGCGACCGGCTCGTGGGCCGGGTCGACCTCAAGGCCGACCGCGCGGCGGATGTGCTGCGGGCTCAGGCGGCCTGGCACGAACCCGACGCCCCTGGCGAAACGGCCGAGCAATTGGCCGCCGAGCTGGTCGGCATGGCGGGCTGGCTCGGCCTGTCCGGCGTCGCGGTCAACGGCCGTGGAGACCTCTCACCGGAGCTCGATATCGCGCTCCGTGCCGAGGCGTGACGAAAATCCGCGCCGGTTCGGCCTATGTGAGCCGGGTCACATTGCTGCTTACTCGGCCTGCATAGCTTGGCATCGCGGTCCGGCAAGCGTCCGGTAGGACGTCGCGGCGATGGGGCCGCGAGACTGCCGTGCGGGGGACGCCGGGCCGACAGATCGAAAGGGGGGAACCATGCGTACACGTACACGCGCATGGGCGGTGGCGGCCGCGGCCGTCGCCGTGCTCATAGCGCTGCCGCAAGCCGCATCGGCCGGGACTACCACCAAGGAGCCGGTCATGGACTTCGCGACCGGCGAGGCTGTCGTCGGAGCGTTCTCGCAGGTCGACCGCGGCGAAGATACGGTGGCCTCGAAGGTCCGGACGCAAGCGACGCCCGGGCACGCCTACACACTCTGGTACGTGATCTTCAACAACCCGGCTGCGTGCAACGGCGGCGAATGCGGAGAAGATGACATCTTCCTCCCTGACGGGAGCTTCAACCTCGCGCAGATCGAGGCGGCCCGGATCTCGGTGGTGTGGGGTAAGGCCGGAGACGTGGCCAACCCGGCCGGGCGGGTCAAGCTCGATGGTGGCCTTGCGGTCGGCGAGGTGCCGTCAAGTTCGGGCATCACAGTCGTGATCGGCGACCCGGGCGACGGCGCTCTCGTGCCGGGCGTCGTGACCGGTCTCGAGCACACCGGGGCCGAGGTCCACCTGGTGATCCAGGACCACGGGCCTGCGCACGACGATCCGGGGCTGCTCGAGTTGCAGACCACATCGTTCCAGGGCGCGTGCAACCCGGGCTGCGTTGACGTCCAGTTCTCGGTCCAGAAGTAGGCCACGTTAGAGAACGGGGCTGTCGGGCGGCGGGCGTCAGGCTGATCTCCAGCCGGTGCCCGCCACCTGGTGGAGCCAGCCAAAGGATCCTGGTGTGTCCACCCGGACGCCTCGGGCAGGATCGGAGGCATGGCCACCATCGAGGTCGTTCAAGGCGACATCACCCAAGAGGACGTCGACGCCATCGTCAACGCCGCAAACTCGTCCTTGCGCGGCGGAGGCGGAGTCGACGGCGCGATCCACCGGGTTGCCGGTCCTCGGCTCGCCGAGGCGGGCGGGGCCCTGGCACCGTGCCCGCCGGGTGAGGCGGTCGCGACGCTGGCGTTCGATCTTGATCCGCCGATCCGCCACGTCATACACACCGTGGGGCCGGTGTGGCGAGGCGGTGATCAGGGCGAAGCCGACGTTCTCGCGTCCTGCTACCGCCGGAGCCTCGCCGTCGCCGACGAGATCGGCGCGCGTAGCGTCGCCTTCCCGGCGATCTCGACCGGCGTGTACGGATTCCCGCCGGATCAGGCGGCGCGCATCGCCGTCCGGACGGTGACAGAGACGCCGACGAACGTCCAGCGGATCCGCCTCGTCGCGTTCGATAGCGCGACCCGTGAGCTACTCGCGGCGGCCGTACGAGAGCAGAATAGTGACTCATCGTAGTACGACAGTGCATGCATTCTTGATACGCTCGTTGTATGACAACCTTGCAGGCAAGGGTCAATGATCAGCTCGCCCGCGCTGCACGCCGACGGGCACGTGAGCGCGGTACGTCCGTGTCGCGCTACCTGGCGGAATTGGTTCGCGACGACGTAGCCCGGGCGGAGGAGGCTGCGTTCTGGCAGTCGTTCACTGACTATTACTCCGATGCCCGGAATGTTCGGGAGGCTCAGGAAGTCGCCGAGGAGTTCGCCGCGACGTTGCGCGACGGTCTAGAGGATGACCGGTGAAGCGCGGAGAGACCTATCTATGCGATCTGGGTGAGCCAACGAATCCTGAGCAAGGCTTCTTCCGACCAGTGGTTGTGGTGTCCGTCGACGAGTTCCACTCGTCAGGGCTCGCGGTGATTCTGCCGATCACCAGTACCCGACGTCCGGTGCCAACCTCCATTGAGGTCGAGGGGGCAGGCCTGGATCATGAGTCGTACCTACAGGCTGATCAGATCCGCACCGTGTCGCAGCGCCGACTAAGTCAACGACTCGGCGTTGTTGACGATCTTGTGATGCTACGCATCGAACAGATTCTCGTGCGTGTGCTGGGCCTGAGCCGAGCGCTGGGTGCGTGAAACCTACCCCCATGCGTCAGCGCGGAAGTGCGGCGAGGAGCTCGTACCAGTGGAGGTCGGCCCACGACCCGTCGCCGAGCTGCTCGGCGAGGTGCTCGACACCGAAGCGCTGGAATCCGGCCCGTTCGGCGACGGTCGCTGACGCGTCGTTGCCCTCGGCCCGGGCAAGGACGAGCCGCCGCAACCCGAGCCCGCCGTCCGCCTGGTCGGTGAACGCGTGCCGAACCATGAGCCGGACCGCTTCCGTGGCCACGCCGGTGCCGCGGGCCGCCGGGTGGACCCAGTAGCCCACTTCGGCTCGGCCGTCGCGGATGGTCATGAGCGAGAACGCCCCGATCGCGGTCCCGCCGTCCACCGGAGCCGCCGCCCAATGCACCGCCGTGCCTTCAGCGTGCTCGTTCTCCCGCGACCGGATGTAGCCCAGTGCAGTCTCGCGGGTGTACGGGCTGGGCAGCTGGCCGAGCCACTTGCGGGTCTCCGGGTCGTTGCACGCCTCGACGCACGCGTCCGCGTCCGACTCGGCGAACCGCCGCAGGACGACCTTCGAACCCGTCAAGGTCGGAACGTTCAGCCATCGCGTCTTCGGCTCGACCGGATCGCCGGCGACGAGCGTCCCGACCCACGCGTCCACCCGTTCGCCGCGCTTGAGCAGGTCCTTGCGGAGCGTTCCCTCGATCGTGAACCCAAGCCGCCAGGCCACCCGGCGAGAGGCCCAGTTTCCGACGGCGGCTCGCCACACGAGGCGCTCGATGCCGTGGCCCTC
>JASLBX010000060.1 GCA_030146385.1 Jiangellaceae bacterium
GAATGGCTGGCCGAGCGGACGTCCGAGACCGTGACGCTGTCGGTGCTCGAGGCCGACGGCTGCGTCACCATCGACCAGATCATTGCTGACTCGGCCGTGGTCAGCCGCAGCTGGCTCGGCCGGCGGACTCCCCTGCACTGCACGTCGCCGGGCAAGGTACTGCTCGCCTACCTGCACAAGGAGCGTCGGGACGTGTTTCTCAGCGGCCCACTCAAGCGCTACACGGACGACACGATCACCGATGCCGCCCAACTCCGCGATGTCCTCCAAAAGGTGCGGGACGACGGGTACGCGACCACGGTGGAAGAGCTCGAGGAGGGCCTGTCGTCCGCTGCCGCGCCGGTACGCGCCGCGGACGGGCACGTGGTCGCGACCATCGAGGTATCCGGGCCGTCGTACCGGCTCGGCCCTCCTGAGCTAGTCGAGGTCGTACGGTTGGTCCGCGAGGCAGCCGATCAAGCATCCGCCCGCTTCGGCTACACGATCACCCTCACCACGTAGCCGTTCGATCACGTTCAGCATGCGTGTCCCTGCCGTACCACCCGCACGCGGGTGGTACGGCACCGACACGCCTGGTGTGGCGGGCCAGCGAATACTGCCTTAGGCGGCGCTACTTGTCGTCTTCCAGCCCTGTGTCGCGGCCTCCTTCGCGCCGGTTCCGAGCAGGTTCGTCATGGCGCCGGCAAACTCCTGCCATGTCTTCGTGGACTCCTCGAGCAGGTCGCGGCCGGCGTCGTTGAGCCCGTAGTACTTGCGGTGCGGGCCTTCGTCCGACGGCACCACGTACGTGGTCAGCCCGCCCGCGCGGTAGAGGCGGCGGAGCGTCCCGTACACCGACGCGTCCCCCATCTCGGTGAGCCCGGCGGCGCGGAGCCGGCGGACGACGTCTTCACAGCGGAAACGGCGCCCGAGCCTAGAGGGCGAGGAAGAACACGTACGCGGCCGCCGCCGAGCCCAACAGTGCCAGGCCGTAGCAGCCGGCAGTGATCACCGTCCCGAATCGGGCCAGCTGCAGCCCGTCGTACAGCGTGTACCGGAACCGGTGCGCGAAGTGGAACAGCGCCGCGACACACACGCCCAGCAGCACCAGCCGGCTCAGCGGGTGCCCGAGCACGTCCAGCAAGTGCCCATGATCAGGGGGCGAGATCCAGCCCAGCGGAAACGCCAGCCCGAACAGAAACAGCAACACCGGCGCGAAGACGGCCGCAGCCACTCCACCGGCACTGAAGGCCAGCCATGCGAGCGGCTCAGGCGAACGTCCAGGCATCTAATCCACCACCAGCCAGATGACGATCGCGGAGACGACGACGAACCCCGCCCACTGCGCAGCGACAACCAGCAGGCCAGGAACCGGGCGTCCGCCGAGGCCACCAGGTACGGACTTCGGCACCCGCAGTGGCATCGCCTGCGGCGTCAGGTTGAACCACGTCACCGTGTGCAAGATCAAGAACGCCAGCGCCACCAGATTCACCACGACGACGAAAGGATTCGCGGCAAAGTCCAGGAATCGCTCGTACTGCTCTTCGCCTCGCCCCACCGACCACGCGAAGAACAGCGTGACCACGACGAACCAGGCGACGAACAGGCTGGACAGCTCGCGCAGGACGAACAGCAGGTACGCCCGCTTGTGCACCCACCACAGCAGCGATGTACGCGGCCGGTACGCCGGTACGCCGGCGCTGATCTCGACCGGCGATTCATGCGGAGCCCAGCGCGATTCTTCCGCGCGAGCGCTCATAACGCCGTTGGTCTCGGAGCTCTCCGGCCGGACATCGGCCATCAGGCACCTCCCGGCAGAATGTACGACTTGAGCGATTCCAGGGCGGCCGTCAGCTTGTACCGCTGGATGGCGCCCGCGGGGTCGACGTCCTTCGGGCAGGCCGTCGTGCATTCGCCCACGTAGGTACATGCCCACAGCCCGTCCGGATGGATCAGCGCCTCGAGACGCTCGGCCGCTCCCTCATCCCGGGAGTCGAGGTTGTACCGCTGGGCGAGCGCGATCGCAGCCGGTCCGACGAAGTCCGGGTCCAGCCCGTACACCGGGCACGCCGAGTAGCAGAGCATGCAGTTGATGCACATGCTGTACTGCTTGTACGCGTCGCGCTCCTCCGGCGTCTGGACGTACGCGCCTTCCTCGACCGGACGCTCATCGTGGGTTATGAGCCAGGGCGAGACCTTCGGCAGCTTGGCCATGAAGTCGCCGATGTCGACGATCAGGTCGCGCACGACGGGGAAGTTCTCCAGCGGCTCCACCTTGATCGGGCCCGGCGCGAAGTCGACCAGGAAGGACGCGCAGGTCAGCACGGGTTCGCCATTGACGAGCATGCCGCAACTGCCGCAGATGCCCATCCGGCACGACCAGCGGTACGAGAGCGAGCCGTCCAGCCGGTCCTTGATGTAGTTGAGCCCGTCCAGGACCACCCACTCAGGACGCATCGGGACGTCGAATGCCTGATCCCGGGGCTCCTCGTCCACACCGGGTTCGTAGCGGGTGACCTGCAACGTGATTGAGTCGGCCATCGTCACCTCCCGTAGACGCGTTCGCCGACCGGCCAGTTCGTGATCGCCACCGGCAGGTAGTCAACCCGGCACGACCCGTCCGGCGCGCGGTGCGCCAGCGAGTGCGCCAGATACCGGTCGTTGTCGCGCTCTGG
>JASLBX010000412.1 GCA_030146385.1 Jiangellaceae bacterium
TCGGGACGATGCCCGCCACTACCCACGCTTCGACGTCGTCCCAGAACGTCGTGAGATTGGACGCGGCGGCTCCCCACGAGTTGTTCACGACGTGCGGCGCGGCGGCCGGATCGCCTCCAGGGGCGAGCATCCATTGAAAGGCGGCGTGGATGATCGACTCATCGGTCGAGCCGCCGTCGCGGAAGATCTTGGCCGCGATCCAGGTGGCTTCGGGCGCCACCCCGGTGATCTCACCGGGTGCGTTGCCGACGATGCTGCCCGCCACATGGGTGCCGTGGCCGCCACCGTCACCCGGTTCGGGGTAGTTCTCGCCAGTGCCGACCCACCAACTGTTCTCCAGATCACCACCATTGCTGCCGCGCCATGATCCCGCCAGCGCCGGGTGGTCGCCGTCGACTCCGCTGTCCATGATGCCCACGACGACGCCCTCGCCCCGGACGCCGTAGTCGCCCCAGGTGTCCGGTGCGTTGACGTGTTCGAGCGACCAGGTCGGCAGTAGCGGCTCGCCCGGATCCTCGATCGGGTCGTCCAGAGTGATCTCGGTGTCGAGCGTGATGCTTGCGACGTCCGGATGGTCGTCGAGCTCGTCCAGCGCATCGGCGTCGACGGTGGCCGCTAACCCGTTGAAGATCCAGAACGGCGTGACGTTGGCGGCGTCGTGCTGGTCCAGGACGGCGCGGACGCGGCCCTGGGAGCGCTCGGCGGCGGTGCGAAGCCCGTCAACCACGGTCTTCGCCCGCGCAGCGCGGGCTGCCTCCGCAGCCTGATGCGGTGTCGCCCGGTTGCGGCGTGCGGCGTCGGCCGCGGCCTGGGCCTGCCTGTCGGCGTCCTGCTCTAGGGCTGACAGGTCGGCCTGTTCGGTGAGCCGGATGATGACGTCGGCGCTGCCGTCGGCGGCGACTACGTCCTCGACAGCGTCGTCTACTCCAGACGGCGGCTCGGACGAAATACTCTGGATATCGTCGGCGCCGAACTCCGCCGGGTCGAGGCCAAGGCCGTCCCACATGTCGACGGACTCGTCGGCTTCTGCGGTCACGCTCGCTGGTACGGGCTGCGGTGCGGATTGCACAGGTGGCGTCGCGGTCGCAGCGGGGACGTACGCGAACGAAAGTGCAACGCTTAGGACAAGGATGGTCGGTCGACGGGGCACGGCACAGACCTCCTTGACGGATGGCGACCGCTTGCCCCCGCTGGGTCGGCCAACTACCGGAACGATCAACACCGTAAGTGCGATATGTGGACGTGTAAAGGCTTACCGAGCAGTACTCGTCGGCTGGGCGGTGGTTTTTCGGCGGCTGGAAAGCTGCTCCGACTTGTGAGAGATTCCCAGGCGCTGGATGATCGACTCAGCTCACAAGACGTGCCCGGAATAACTTCACGCTATGTGTACTTAATGACGTGCACACTCTGCGAAGCTTGATCTCGGGAGGACACAATGACCGAACGTACGGCGAGCCTCTTTACGGACGCCGAGCTCGAGTACCTTCAGTCCGAGCGTCGCCTCGCACGGGTCGCAACCGTCGGGCCCGATGGCACACCCCACGTGACGCCCACCGGCTGGGCGTACGACCCCGAGGCTGGTGTGATCGAGGTCAGCGGGCACGACTTCAGCGCAACAAAGAAGTTCCGGGACGTGGCCCGGACCGGGCGCGCCGCCCTGGTGATCGACGACGTCCTACCGCCGTGGCAGCCAAGAGGTATCGAGATCCGCGGCAAGGCCGAGGCGATTGCCGAACCGACTCCCATGATCCGGATTCATCCAACCCGGATCGTCTCGTGGGGAATCGACGACTCTCGGGGTCGCAATGCCCGCGACATCGTGAGGTAGCGACCAGACACCTAGCGCCCCGCTTCTTCGGCGACCTGGCGCAGCTGGTCGACGTAATCGGCCCACCACTGTTCGCCACGGTCCGGCATGTTGGTGACGGCGGCACGAAGCCCAACGCCTCCGTCGGTGAGCTCCCGAACGATGTCCGCGTGCCCGGCGTGCCGGGCCGTCTCGGCGATTACGTGGACGAGGATCTGGTGCAGCGTCACCTGCTGCCTTTCCGGCCCCCACCACGGCACGCGCCCCGGCGATTCCAACTCGAGCGCATCAATCGTCTCGTGCGCATGCGCCCAGCTCGCCACGTGCTTGACGAGGCCGAGCAGGTTGGTACCCGTCGGCGTCATCGGCCAGCGAAGCTCCCGCTCGCCGAGGCCGTCGACCTTCCAGAGCAGGGCGTCGCGTTCGATCTGCAGGTACCTCGTGAGGGTCTCCTTGGGGGCCAGCATGAGCCCACGCTATCCGCCGCCACCGTCATGTCTCGCCGATGTGAACGCTCGGGTACCGCGGCTTGATCCGCTCGTTGACGAACCGCCCCACGCTGTCCGCACGCATAACTGCCTTGTAGACGATCAACTCCACGCCCACGTACTGGTAGACCTCGCCCGAGACGAACTCGACCTCGAGTGTCTGGCTGCGTGGGTCGTAGCCCACCGACCGCACGGCGGACGATCTGACCGGATGACGCCTCATGGCCGATCAGCGGTGCCACTGATAGGGCGTTGTCGTGGACACCTTAACCAGACCCGAGCGTTCGAGAATCGGGCGCGAATACTCGGTCGAGTCGCTGTTGATGAGCGTTTTGTCATGGCGAGCGCCGAGCGGGCTCGCGCGGCGGTCAACGCGCGGTAGATGCCGCGGCCGCGCCACTCCTCGCGGGTGGCGCCACCCCAGATACCGGCGAAGTCGGTTCCGCGCACCGGCTCGAGCAGCAGCGCCTCGTGCAGCCCTGGCGCATGGTCGTGCCCACGGGTCTTCCACTCCACCCGGTTGATCTTGGGGTTTGCCTGGTAGTAGGCCAGCGCCTCCAGGACAAGCCGCCGGATGGTGTTGGCGTCCGCACCGCCGAGGTCCTGGTAGGTGACGAAACCGCGCCCAGAGGGGAAGGTCACGAGGCGCAGCGGACCGTGTCGGACGACCGACACCGCGCTCGGTGTCTCGGCGTCGGTGCGTAGCTGCTCGTCATAGGCCTTGAGGAGGCGGGCCGGATTATTCATGGGCCTCACGGTGCAGATCCGGAGCAAGCACGGCAACCGGTTTTCGGATCGGCTTCACTGTCGGTGCCGTCGTCTACGTTCGTGAGCTGACAAGGAGGGAGACAGACATGGCTGAGGTACGCACCTACCCCGCCGGGGTGACTTCCTGGATCGACGTGGATCAGAACGACGTCGAGGCCGCGAAGGCCTTCTACGGGGGCCTGTTCGGATGGACGTTCGCCGCCGCGACGCCATCGGATGCCCAGCTCAGATATGTGATCGCACAGCTCGAAGGTCACGACGTCGCCGGCATCGCCGGGCCCGCTGACCCGTCCGAGCCGCAGCCGTCCGCCGCGTCGTGGAACACGTATGTCGCGGTTGACGATGCTCAGGCCACGGCCCGGCTCGTCGCGGACTCGGGCGGCCACATCCTCGCGCAGCCGGTATCCACAGGTGAAGGCAGCGTATGGGCGGTGTGCGCCGACCCGGCCGGTGTCGAGTTCCGACTGTGGCAAGCCGTTCGACGACCGGGAGCGCAGATCACCAACACTCCCGGTTCGTGGAACTTCAGCGACCTTCACACTGCTGATCTCGCCGCGTCGAGCGCCTTTTACGC